>JABDKK010000213.1 GCA_013002265.1 Candidatus Nitrosopumilus sp.
ACCAATATGAACAAATCTGGATTCCAAAATTTTTCCATCTTCAACAACACTTGCTTCCATCATGACTGGAGCTGAATAGGAAACATTTCTCAATCTAGCTTCAGCTGGAGTAATGTGTGTGATTGAACCATCAAGTTCCATCATTCTTGGTTGCTGAAGTTTTACTTTTCCCAGTTGAATTTTGTAAGGATATTCTGCATTTTCAATATCAATTTGTCCGACTTCATTGATAATACTTTGAAGTCCTTTTTCTAAAAATTCATCAAAGGAGTTAAGATGTTGTCTTGCGATACCTTCTCGTTTTAGGATGTCTTGAATTACTGGCCAACGTTTAGTTGAAGGATCTGCCATCTATACTTCCACCACATATCGATAATAGAGACTCTCACCAGCAGTTGGGCTTTTTCTGGTAATTTTGATTACATCGCCGGGTTTGACACCCAATCCCAAAATTGCAGGATCGTTTACAAAGATTAATGGTAATTCAGTAGGTTTACAGTTGTATTTTTTTAGAATTTCCTCAGCTTCTTGTTTAGAAATAATTTCATGTTTTGGCACATAGATATGATCAGGTACTAAAATTTGGTTTTTCTTAGTTGCCATCTACAAACCCTCCAGACAGAACATTAAATGTAGTAGCAAATAATATACACAAACTGTAAAAAATTCACGCTCAGGTTAATATATATCTAATCTGAAAATCGTTAAACTCGGTGTTTTTTCTTGTTTGTCAACAAATTTTTTCACAACCTTAAATAAGATAAATTCAGGCGTAAGATTGATGAAAACTCATCTATCGGTGTTTGCCTTATCTGCAATTCTAATTGTAAGTATTGGTATAGCACCAGCATTTGGACAAATACAAAGTTCGATTGTTGTTACTACAGATAAGACATCCTATTCAGAGGGTGAAACAATCATGGTAACAGGTGAAGTAAAAGAACTGTATTCTGGAATCCCAGTTAGCTTAATTGTAAAGGCTCCTAATGGAAACTTGGTAGCAATTGCACAAGTAACAGTTGGTGCTGATAAAAAGTTCAGTACTGAAATTACTGCAGGAGGCTCTTTAATGAAAGCAACTGGTTCATATACTGTAACAGTTCAATACGAAACCGAAAATCGTTCAGCAACAACATCATTTGAGTTTAGTGGATCTACAACAATGCCACCAACAAAAGGCCCTATAACCGACAATACAATTGCAGTTGAAGGTTCTAGTGATTTAATAAGATATACAATCACAGGAGGAAAATTACTTAGTGTAATGCCTGACGTGGACGCTAATTCACTAATCATATCTATTGATGCAACTAGCGATGGAACATTGACACTCACAATTCCAAGATCTGTGATGGATGCAACAATAAATGGTGAAGATGATGACTTCTTTGTCTTAGTGGACGGAGAAGAGGTAGACTTTGATGAAACAACAACATCAACAGATAGAACACTTACCATAGCATTCCCAGCAGGGGCTGAAGAAATAGAAATAATCGGTACATTTGTAGTCCCAGAATTTGGTACAATTGCAGCCATGATTCTAGCAGTAGCAGTTATCTCAATAATTGCAATCACTGCAAAATCAAGACTTAGCATTATTCCCAGATACTAAATTTCATCTTTTTTCTATTTTTATTTTAGTTCATAATCTAGGATTTACAAAAAAGGTCTGATCATGTTAGACCAATGTTTAGAGACAGTGTCAAAATTGCAGGAAAGAAACCAAAGGTTTTGATTTCAGGTGGTGGAAGGAATTTTTCCTAAGCCCATACAAAAGAATGGTATTCAAGACACAAAAAAGACCAATTTATCCACATACGTCATGTCCATTTCAAAAATGACATGAACAACAACAAGGTGGTTCTACAGATATTGTAAATGCATATGTGCCTCTAGAGTTACGAACACCTGATAAATTCAATTCAAATAAAAAAATAATCAAATTGTTGAAAACGATATTGATTTTGATATTCTTAAGGAGGATTACAGTGTTTATACATTGAGTAATGGTGAAAGTGAGTGTTAGAACTGTTGTTAGCCAAGTTGACAGAACTGATATGATTTCCCCAGCAGGAGAAGTAATTTACAGAATACAAACATAGCCTGTGTTTAAAGTAAAACCAAAAAAATAATCAGCCCTCGATAGTAAACAGGAAGAAGATCCGATCTCAGACCACGTAGAATACACAATTCCTTTTTTAAATATACATAAATAGCAAAAGATGTTGGGTTGAATTAGGATGAATTTTAAACGTTCTACAACATCAATGGCAATAGCCCTTCTGGCACTGTCATTAATTTCAATGACCTCAATTCAACAAGATGCTTTTGCTGCTCCTCTAGGTATGGCCATCACAGCTACAGCTGATAGAAACTCAAATACTATTAACCTAACAGGAACAACAATTTCAAAAATGAATGATGTCACATTTAGAGTGACATCACCAAGTGGAAACAATTTAGTAGCTATTAGTCAGGTTACACCTGACAGTAATGGTGATTTTCGAACTGAATTCAAAATTGGTCCAACATGGACTGAAAATGGATTCTATACAATCAAAGCCATGCAGCAAAATTCATTGTATTCACTAAAAGTACTTGTTGAAGTAACAAACGGAATGGCTAAAAAGACTTCTGTAACTGAATCAAACTTAGAAACAGGAATCTATGAAGCATATACCCCAAATGTTGCAATGGATGCAGGACTTGAACTTTATGCAGAGGCAGTATTGGGATCTACAACGATTGAGATTTCAGGAACAACTGATAGAGTAAGTCAAGACATCACTTTGACAGTAACAGCACCAAATGGAAATAAAGTATCAGTAGGCCAAGTATCACCAATGCTTAATGGAGAATTTACTTCTACGATCACTACAGGTGGATCTCTATGGAAACAAGATGGGTTCTACACTGTAACTGCAAAACAATTCGATGATCCAAAATATACTGCTTCAGCTGAAGTAGATATCAAAGATGGAGTTGTAGTCCCAGAGTTTGGTACAATTGCAGCCATGATTCTAGCAGTAGCAGTTATCTCAATAATTGCAATCACTGCAAAGTCAAGACTTAGCATTATTCCCAGATACTAAGTTCACAACTTTTTTCTATTTTTAAATATACATAAATAGAGACATGTTCAACTCGCAATATGATGAACAGCCGTACGTCGTTCGCGCTATTAGCCCTTTTGACTGCAGTCGGTAC
>JABDKK010000179.1 GCA_013002265.1 Candidatus Nitrosopumilus sp.
TGGGATCTGCTTCTGAAACAGTTGATTCTGAATTAGCTGCTCTTGAAGCAGAACTTGAAAAATGTTCTGAAATCACAAAGGCCTACAAAAGACTTGATTGTGAAAAACCAATAAAAGCTGAAATTAAACTTTATCAGTACAAGGCAGGGGCTGAAAAGTTTGTTCTTGGACCAATTACATATTATTGGTTTGGAATTGGCTCTGAAGGCAATGACTTTAGTACCAGTCCAAACGGACAAGCAATACTAAATATTCGAATGCTTGCAGAAAATACCAGTTCTGATATAGTTGCTTTGAATTGTACAAGTCCATCAATATGCAGCTATGATGTTTGGGATGGTTCAAAATCATTCAAATATGCTGGAATGGATTTCACAAGTGGTCAGATTGTATTGAATCCTGGTGATTCAAGAGAATTCAATATACTGTTTGGACCAAACATTGGATATGGCGGTACTGAATTTGTATATGATGCATCCAAAAGTTATCATTTTAGAATCAATGAAGACTATGGACAGACAAGTATACTCTTAGATTTGGAGTAAACCCCTTTCTTATTTTTTAATTTTTAAAATATTTTCATTCAATCAAAGGGCATAAATTCTCGATTGGATATTTAAAATCGAAAAGATGAGTAATATTTCTGAATCTGCCTATTCTGAATATGGCATTTATGTTATTGACCAAAGTAAAGAGTTCTTTTTTCCAAACATAGAGATAAAAATTGAAAAAATCGGTCCCAATGTTTTCTCCTATAATAAAAAGGACTCTGAAAACAATCTAGTTGAAAAAATGATTCCTACAAAAACAGATCAACTTATTCTCGAGTTTTCACCAATTCGCCCTTTAAACTATCCTGCACGAAGAACAAATTATGTATACTTGGACTTTGAAACTCCCGTGTTTTTATCTGAGGGGTCTGCAGCTAAAATTTATGCTCGATGTCCAATAGAAATAGGTGTTTTTCTAGTTCATGACGAACATAAGGATTCACTGGATTGGTTCACATGTGATCCATTTAATTCTAGATTTGGTCTTTATGGTAATCCTGAATCAGGAACACTTTGTAAATATGCAAAATCTGATATTGTAGAATCCTATGAAGATTCTACACCGTATTTTAATTCTGTTTTGGAAATAAATCTAAAAAACAGTTTAGATAAAGGTTACCTGCTCTCAAAAATAATATTTCCAATCTCTAATAATGCAATCTACTACAAAAACTCAAAAGCTATCATTGACTCAATTGATGTAGTTTTAAGGAAAAAATTAATTTTGGAAATTATTGATGTGGCCTCAAAACCAATTACCACTGATTGGACTATGTCTCCAACTTTTGAGCAAGCAGTACAAGTAAAACGAATAGATATGGGAATTGAATAATGGTTTTTGAATTTTTTCAGGGTTTAGATGAAATTGAAATTACAGGCGGTCTTACCGTAATGTCTTTGTTAATTGGTGCAATAATAATTGGTGTAGGGATTGTTGTTGCACGAACTACTAGGTTACTTTTTACAAAATACTATGCACCTAAACTATCTCAGGATGTTGCAAAGAATTTCAGCACTTTGTTGTATTTTGGAATAATAATTATCTCTTTTCTAATTTTTACATCCACAACTGGTATTGATTTTTCTGGTCTACTTGTTGCTGGTGGGATTTTTGGAATAATTATTGGATTTGCAACCCAGTCTGTAGTTTCCAATCTTATTTCTGGTATATTTTTGATGATTGAAAAACCTGTTAAACAGGGAGATAAAATTGAAATTCCAGGATCAGAAATTTCTGGAACGCTGTTAGATATTAGTACCTTTTCTACACGCATTAGGCGATTTGATGGAACAATAATTCGTGTTCCAAATGAGTCCTTTTTTACTTCTAATATTCGTTCACTAACTTCTACTTTGGTTAGAAGATCAGAGGCAATAACATCAATTGCATACAAGGAAGATATTGACGGTGCAATCTCTGTAATTAAAAAAGAGATTCGTGCTAGTATGCCCTTTGTTTTAATTTTGCCAGAACCTGATTTTCGTATTAAAGAATTAGCTGATTCAGGTGTAAAT
>JABDKK010000045.1 GCA_013002265.1 Candidatus Nitrosopumilus sp.
ACGTACAAATGAAAACTAGTGGTGCAGATGATATTTGTCCCATATGCAATAAACCAAAAAAAATGCATACTTTTACAGAGATTCAAATCTGCTCAAAGAAATTTGAAAAAATGAAATGTTGAAAGTATAAAATAATTACAGAATTAAACTACATTGTCAAAGATTTTTTAAATTATAAGATGTCAGAATTGAAAATAAAATATCATATCCCCTCTGCAGCACCATCACGTCGGATTTCAGCAACACCTTGAAATCCATCACAGATCTGACATTTTAGTACGGCATGAATTGCACCAAGAAAAAACGAATAACGTTCACGGTGATCAATTTTGTAACCAAGTTTTTGTAAATATGGGACTATTTCACCATCCGCAAATCCTTCCTCGATGCTTATTTCACCATCCAAAGAACAATGGATTCGTGGTTTAAGCATAGCAGTATCAATTGAATTATTTCCATCAATCATCCTTGAAAGAAAATGACTCACCACTGAAAATATTCTTGAGCTTCCAGGACTTCCCAAAATCATCAAAGGTTTATTGTCATAATTAACAATTGTAGGGCATACTGATGTCCACGGAGATGCGTTAGGTCGCAAATAGAACGGATGGTTTGTGTTTTTAAATTCATAGCACGACATGTAATTATTATAGAGAAAACCCAAACCTTCAGCTGCAGCTTTTGAACCATAAGACAATTCTATTGACTGGGTAATTCCAATTGCATTTCCTTCATCATCCATCACAGATAGATGGGTGGTTTCATCAGGATCCTTAGCAGGATCTTCAAAAGGAAGTGAAGGATCAACAGTATTTCTAATAGAGCCGGCAAGAGTTCTTGCAAATGCTGAACTAAGATGAGTTGTATCTCGAGTTTGATGATACGTGTTTGGGTCATAAGGCCTTTGTGATCTGTGAGATAATGCTTTACGAAAAGTTTCAGCTACAAAATGATAAGAGTGTGGTTTTTTACTACGGAGAAATTCTGATGAAACATTGTTTAGTATCATTAAGACTAAAAGAAGTGTCCTTCCAGCTGTTGGAGGAGGCATTGTAACAATTTGAATTCCCCTGTAGGATCTCACTAGAGGTTTTCTCTCTATAGGTTCAGGAATTAGAGCAAGATCATCAGCATGTAAAAATCCTTCATTAATTCGCATATCCTCATTAATTTTCTTTGCAATCATTCCATGGTAGAATGTTTGATAACCATGTTCACTAAGGTGTTTCAGTAGTTCACTCAAATCATCTTGTACAAATAAATCACCTACATCATATGGCACTAGACCATCTTTTAGAAAATATTTAGCACCAGAATTAGATTTTACTCGAAAAAACTTGTTCAGATTTTTTGTTTGAATGTCATGTTGTAATTGTGTGATTCTATACCCTCTTTTTGCAATCCTAATTGATGGTTCAATTATTGTAGCCCAATCTAATTTTCCATAATGTTGATTCAAATATCCAATCACTGCAGGAGTGCTTGGAACAGTAGATGCTTTGTATCCAATAAATCGTGTTGATTTTTTTTCAAAAAAGGACGCATGAGCAAGGGAAGGAGCACGACTAGAACCATCAAGAGCTATTGTTTTTCCATTAATGTGGAGCATTGCAAGTGACTGACCCCCTAAACCAGATGATTGGGGCTCACATACCCCTAGTGCAATTGCTGTGGCACATGCAGCATCAATCGCATTACCGCCTTTCTTGAGCATTTCAACTCCTGCTTTTGTCGCATCAGGAAATGCTGAAGAAACCATACCATGTTTAGATTTTGAACATTTTTGATCAGGTGTAGGAGTAAAAGAAGATTCGATTTTTTCCAGATCCACATTAATCATCCTTGTTTTGTTGATTTACCATTTAATCATTCCAACAACGATTTGCAATTTTCTTGGATTTCAACTATATCCAATAATCATTCTTGTATATTAAATGAATAGAAGTTTCAGAGTCCTTTTTTATTTTCAAAATCATTATTCTGGAAAAGTCTTTCCAGCTTCAAGAACAGTATTTGTTGATATAACTGCATTATCTAAAACAGTAGCATTTTTTTCTATTACTACATCATCTCCCATTTTTACACCCTTTCCA
Organism: Candidatus Nitrosopumilus sp.; assembly: GCA_013002265.1. Taxonomy (GTDB): domain Archaea; phylum Thermoproteota; class Nitrososphaeria; order Nitrososphaerales; family Nitrosopumilaceae; genus Nitrosopumilus. Next base: position 2,094 of record JABDKK010000045.1, read on the forward strand.
ATTACTGTCTGTTTTTCTATTACAACATTAGTTCCAAGTACACAGTCATCTCCAATGTTGACATCCTTTTCTATAACGCATTCATTTCCTAATGTGACTCTACTGCCTATCACTGCTCTTTTTTCAATCACAGTTTTTTTTCCAAAGACACAGTCATTGCCTATCTGAACTTTTCCTTGTATGACGGTATTATCATCCATTGTAACATTATTTCCTATTTTTGCACTGGGATCAATTTCTGCCATGATAATTAGCAATGATCTGTTTATTTAAAGAGTAAGTTATGATTAGAACGGATTAAGTCGGAATTATTTAGAATTACGATGAAGTAACCTATCTATTAATGATGGTCGTTTTTTTTCGAATCACTTCGAAAAATGGTATCTTCTTTAACTAATGTATCATCTGGGACAGATTCATTATCTTTAACAATAGCATTTTTTTCTAACACAACATTATTACCAATTGTAACACCTTTGCCAATACTAGATTTTTTTGTAGCTACTACTTTAGTTCCAATTGTAGAATTACTACCTATGTGAACTTTTTTTTCTATTACTGTATCATCTCCTATTTTCACACCATTGCCTATCACTGCCTTTTTTTCAATCACTACTTTTTTTCCAAAGACACAATTATCTCCGATATGAGTATCTCTTTCTATCTCTACACTATCATCCATAATAACATTATTTCCTATTTTTGCACTTGGATCTATATCTGCCATGATAAATTATTTTATTGATCCTATTTTTTGAAGTATTTTGCTTTTAGTGTTGTTCCATCAGGATAGGTACGTCCAGCAGAAAGTACTGTTCCCGTTGGGATATCTGAGCCGTCTGGCACCTTCGTTTCCTTTTCTAAAACACAATCGTCTCCCATTTTTACACCATTACCGATAGTCGCATTTCTTTCAATTACATTTTCTTTACCAAAAACACAATCATTACCAACATTGACATGTCTTTCAACAACACAATGTACGCCCATCTTTACACCAGTGCCAATAGTTGCGTGTTTTTCAATTACTACTCTATTATCTAAATCACAATTATCTCCTATGTGAGCATCTCCTTCAATTACTGTGCTTTCTTGCATCTTAACATTATTTCCTATGACTGCACTTGGATCTATATCTGCCATGATAATGTTTGCCAACTTTAGTATTTAATTACAATGTTAGTTGACTGTATTAGGGATTAAGTCAAATCAAAAAAATGGTTATCATCAAATCAAATCTTCTTTAAAAAAATCTTTTACAGAAGGAGAATCTGATTTTATATCCACTTTGGTAAGAAACTTGGTTTTGATCAAACCAATAAATGTCAGATCCCGTTTAAACAACAAATCTGCAAGCCAGCTAGTTGCAACCTGGTATTTTTTTTCTAGAGTTGGCAATTGTGACAAATAATAAGTTCTCCAAATTAACCAAGCTAAAGAACCGGTAATGGGGCGCCCAAACAATACAGCAATGGCAACTTTTCTGCCTAACGTAGTCATCATTCCCTTACTCTTGAAAGAATATTCTTTAAGATTTGATTTGCCAGAAATAACTGAGAATAAATTATTGGCAACTGTCACACTTTGATGAATTGAATTTTGAGCTGTAGTAGGATATGCTTCTCCAGTAATTGGATTTGTAATTAGTGCACAATCACCTAATGCAAAAACATGATCATGTTCTAAAACTTTCAAATATTTGTCTACTTTTAGTTTACCAGATTTTTTATGTATGCAATCAATTTCAGATACAATAGGATCAACATCAACACCTGCAGCCCAAATTAGAGTCATACACGGAATAATTTCCCCATTATCTAATTGGACATAATCTTCTCCTGCATCTACTGCTTTAGTTTTAGTGAGTACATTTACCCCAGCCTTTTTCAGGTATTCCCCAGCTAGTTTACCAAGTCTTGGACCAAGTTCAGACAAAATATAGTCTTTTGAGGCTATTAGATTCATTGAGATATTCTCTTCACCTATACTAGGATAGAAATTTTTTACAGAATCTCGGACTAGTTGATTAATCTCACCCATTGTTTCAACTCCTGCAAATCCACCTCCAACAACGGTAAATGTCATCAATTCCTTTTTGAATTCCAGGTCAGATGTTTGGGCTGCATTTTCAAGCATATTGATTAGATTGAAATTAATCGATAATGCATCCTCTACTGTTTTAATTGTAAATGCATGTTTTTCGATATTTTCATTATCAAAAAAGTTTGTATTGCTACCAAGAGTTATCACCAAATAATCATATTCTAAAGCATGTACTTTACCATCAAATTCACGAGTGACAGTAACTAATTTTTGCTTCATATCGATATATGATACTGCAGCATGATAGAATTCGGCTTGTTTACATAATTTCCTAATTGGTACTGTAATATCATTTGGATGAATTAATCCAGATGAAACCTGAGGAAGCATCGGAGTATACAGAAAATAATTATCCTGACTAACTATACTGATTTTGATATTAGGATTATTTTTAAATTTATTTTGAATTAATCTTAGAACATTAATTCCGCCAAATCCTCCTCCGAGTATGAGAATTTTTTTGATTTTTGACATCAGTACAAATGAGAAATTATTTCTCAGAGCATTTGTACAAAACCGAAGACAGTAAAGCTGCTCTCTCTAAAATACTGTCATGAAGAATGTATTCTTTTGGTGAGCGATAATTGTGTCCTAGAGGTCCAAATCCATCCAAAGCTGGAAGTTCACTTGGAACATTACTAATATCAGAAGATACAATTTGACAGTGTTTTTTGATTTTCATATCATGTTTTTTAGCAAGCTCTTCAACCATTTCATAGAATTTGGTATCAGATGGCTCCTCTAAAACTGGAGGTCTTGTTTGTATTTTATTTATTGCAACATCTAGTTTTTTAGTTCCTTCTTCTCTTTTTTTCATGATTGTTTGAATTTTTGCATCAAGTGTCTCTCCAAGTTTTGCAGTTTGATAACTACATGTTAAAGATAATGTTGCATAATTTGGAGTATGTCCATGAGAACCTTTTGCAATAACAGAAGTAGTTCTTAATTTGTAATCTTCTTCATTCTTTGAAAGTTTTTCAAGTGCATGTAATTTTTTTGCTAAAACTGGAATTATTCCATGGATGTCTGATTCAGATTGAGACGAAGTTGCAGTAAATCTGATTTGATAATCACTTCTACCATAACAAGTTGTAATAATTCCACCGTCCTTACTGCCAGATTTTAATCCGATTACATACTTTGATTTTTTTGAATATTCATTGACTAATCTCTTGCTGTAACGTCCTCCCAAACTATCATCAGTCGTAAGCAATACAGCACATTTGATTTTTCGGAGTTTTTTTGCAAAGCGAAGTGCATGTAAAGCACCCAACATTACTACCAACCCACCTTTACTTTCAGCAATTCCAGAGCCAACTATTTGATCGTTGTTCTCATAATAACTAATCAAATCATCAGGGCCATAGTGTGTGTCAAGATGAGAAATTATCAGTACATCATTTTGTGATTCTGAATGGTTCGTAAAATAATGAAAATCACCTACATCTAATTCTCTATGAATTTGTTCTTCAAATCCCAGATGCCTCAATCTTTTGGAAAGTAATCCGCCAAGTTGGTTAACATGCTCAAGATTATACACATGTGTGTTTAGATTAACAAAATCTCTCAGGGATTCTTTTAGACTTTGAAGGTGACCTCTCAAATAGGTTCTTGAAACAACACGCAGTGGTTGGGTTAAATCAGATTCAGTTACATTGTGAGGAATAGAAGAACCAAAATATCGAATTACTGCAACATCGAGAATTTTATTGATTAAAGATTCGTATGTGTATCCTGCAGTTTTGGCAGCATGAAATAATGAACCTCCTTGTCCAAGACTGGCCATAGAGTTTAATTCAAGAATGTATAGATTCTCATCTTTATCCATTCGGAAATCAACTCTGCTGTAGTCATTCAAACCCAAAGATGAAAATGCGTTTATACACATTTGACGCATTTCTTCTGTTTTTTCTTTTGATAATTTTGCAGGACATGTTTTATCAACTCCACCTTTTTTCTTTTTATCAGAAATGGTTTGGATTTGATCAGGATTATCTAGATTAATTTCAACAATAGGCAAAATGTCAACATTTGGAGAATTTCCTAAAACGCCAACTGCAAATTCTCTACCTGAAATAAATTGTTCGACTAGAATATCCTGTTGGAATTTTTCAATTTGTACTTTAACTGCCGCCCTAAGATCATCCCAGTTATCTACAACCTCCATTCCCATTGAAGTTGATTCAAGTTTTGGTTTAACAATAACTGGGAAAATTAAATCATCGTGTTTATCATCAGGAGTTCTGAAAACCCAAAATCCAGGAGTTGGAATATTATTTTTCTGCAATACAATTTTGGTCATTACTTTATCTTGAACAATTGCATGGCCTGCAGGTCCTGAACCAATGTAAGGAATTCCCAACATCTCCATCATTGCAGGAA
>JABDKK010000047.1 GCA_013002265.1 Candidatus Nitrosopumilus sp.
TACACTTTCACTTGTTAAAATAGCTTTTAATATGACAAAACGACCTTCTTGAATTAGATACTATGTCTGAATCTACTGAAAAGAAATTAGATGCTACGGGATTGTTTTGCCCTGAACCTGTCTTTAGAACAAAAATCGAGATTGAGAGAATGCAAGTTGGTGAAACATTAACTGTATCTGCAGATGATCCTGCAGCTGAAGATGATATTTCTAGATGGGTTACAAGAAATGGTCATGAGTTAATAAACATGTCAAAAGATGGTAGCGTTATTACATTCAAAATTAAAAAGGTGAGATAGTCAATATTATGACTACTGTTACTGATACTGATGTATTGAATCGAGTTGGGAACACTCCTCTGGTAAAATTGGATTCCTTATCACATGATGAATCTGAATTTTTTGCAAAACTAGAAGGACATAATCCATTTGGTTCTGTAAAAGATAGGGCAGCGTATTGGATGATTAAAGATGGTGAGGAAAGAGGAATTCTGACTAAAGGAAAAAGCATTATCATTGAACCAACCTCTGGAAATACTGGAATTGCATTAACTGGAATTGCAAATGTCTTGGGATACAAAGTAGAGATTGTTATTCCAGAAAAAGCTAGCAATGAAACTAAGGATATCATTAAAAAACTTGGAGCAAAAGTCTTTGAAACAAGTGATGATCTATGTCCAAAAGTTGGGACCGGAACTGATCAAAGCATAGCTTTGGCTACATCAATTGCCTCATCTAGACCCGATACATATTATTCTCCAAACCAATACGCTAATGAGGCAAACTTCAAAGGCCATTATGTTGGAACCGGACCTGAAATTTGGAAACAAACAGATGGTAAAGTCACTCACTTTTTTACAGGAGTAGGAACTGGCGGAACTATTACTGGAATAGGGACTTTTCTCAAAGAAAAAAACCCAAATATCAAAATTATTGGATGCCAACCACAACAAAACCATCTGATACAAGGTTGGAGAAACTTTGAGGAATCTGCAAAACCTGATCTATTTTTGAAAAGAGAATCTGTTGTTGATGATTGGGTTTCAGTGGATAATGCAGAGGCTTTCTCAGTAGTAAGAGAAGTCTTTGAAAAAGATAAACTTTTGATTAGTCCTTCCTCTGCAGCAGTTTATGCTTGTATGAAAAAATATCCAATTGAAGGTAAAGCGTGTATAGTTGGAATTTTTGCTGATGATGGAAGAAAATTCAAAAGTGTTTATGCGACACAAAACATAATGACTGAAGAAGAGTTTGAAAATGCACTTAAAGATGCAAAACACATGTCTGAATTGGCCTACTAGTTTTGTTTTTCAATAAATTTTCTGAGATGCTTTTCATAAAAATCTCTGAAATATGAATTCATATCCATCTCATGGTGTAGGCAATTATTACTGATTTCTTTAATTTGCTCTCTGGTTTTTTTACTCCACTCACTCTGTTGTTTATCTTTGGAATTAATTATTGAAGGATTTTCTTTAATTTTTTCCATTACATCTATCAGGGAAAATCCCAGTTGACGGAATTTACTTGTACGCAAAAGAAAAATCTGTGCCTCTTCTTTGTTAACCAACTTCATCAAAGCATACACCTGATTATAGTATTCTGTACCTGTTTCATTATATTTTTTAAAATCTAGAATTCTATTTTCCCAATACTCCTTTGATGCTTTTTCTTCTATTTTGTAACTGAATTGAATTTCACCTAACTCTATTCCTAATTTTGCTAGTCTGTCACTTTGTTTTTTAGCCTCGTTTTGTAATTTTTCAGGATCCTCGTCCATAATTTTTTTATTATTCATCTTACAATAAAGAGTTTAGTTCTCAACTTTCTTCCAGCTTTCTAATGATATCTTTGCCAAATCATTAACACATTTTTCGCAGAGTGAATCCCATTCATCAATTCCTATTTTTCTAAAAAAATTTAATGACTCTTTGTATGTGGGAATTTTTCTGTATTGAAATTGTTGGATGGTGTAAATTTCTTTTTCTTTAAAATATTTCAAACATTTTTTGCATTGAGCATTTTTCATTCTTTCTTATCTGAACTTTCAGTAAGATGTTTGTCTAAATCAATTGCTGCCATGCATCCATATCCTGCAGCAGTTATTGCTTGCCTGTAGTTTCTATCATGAACATCTCCTGCAGCAAAAACCCCTTCAATATTAGTGTGGGTCTTGTTTTTTAAAATAATATACCCCTCATTATCCAAGTCGATTTGACCTTTGAATAATTTGGTATTTGGTTCATGACCAATAGCAACAAACAGACCGCCTGCATCAAGTGTCTTCTCTTCATCTGTTTTTAGATTCTTTATTACGGCCTGCTTCATTTTTTGATCTCCTTTAATGTCTACAACTGCTGAATCCCAATGAAACCTTATTTTTTCATTGTTAAATGCTCTTTCTTGCATTACTTTGCTTGCCCTCAATTCCTTCCTTCTGTGTACAAGATGTACGGTTGTTGCAAATTTTGTAAGAAAAGTTGCTTCTTCAATTGCAGAATCTCCTCCTCCTACCACAACTAATTCCTGATTCCTAAAAAATGGACCATCACATGTTGCACAATATGAAACTCCTTTTCCTCCAAATGTTTGCTCCCCTTCAAGACCAATCTTTCTGGGATTTGCACCTGTTGCAATGATTATTGCACGGCCTTCGTATTCTTCTGATGCTGTTAAAACTTTGAATGGCTTATGTCTGAAATCTACATCTACTGCCTCATCATCAACAATGGTGG
>JABDKK010000108.1 GCA_013002265.1 Candidatus Nitrosopumilus sp.
TACCTGCTTCTGCCATTTGATAAAAAACAATATAACGGGCTTTTATAACTTTGCCAATATTTTTTCTCTAAAAACAAATTATCATAATTTTAATATTTTATGATACTATAGTGTTTTTTATTTAGTAAAATCAAAATGAAGTTCGTTTTCTTGACCACTAGTCATAGAACTTAGATTGTAAAAGACATCACCAGAAACTCTCCATGATGCAGTATTGGTCTCTAGCGCCTCCCATAATTGCGGAGTGTTTCCAGAATTGACTAATGTGATTTTGTCACGAAGTATTATGGCGTTTTCACCTAACAGAGTATAGTAATTGGATCCAAATTCAACCATACCTTGAGGTCTACTACCTATTTGACCACCAGAAATTTGTTCAGACTCCGAATATCCAATTTCAAACAATTGATAATCCATTGTTTGTACAATCACAGATCTTGTATTTGGATTTGAAATTTTGAAAGCAATTTCAATTGTTGCAGAACGCTCTGAAATTTTTGTAACAGAGATATCATCTAACGTGATTTCTAAAGGCAAAATTTGTGGGGTATTTTCAGATTCACTAGTGTTTTGTTCATTGTATTCAAGAACAACCATAGAAGGTCCCATTAGTAGAATTCCACCTAAAATGACAGCAAGACCAGCTACTGCTGCTCCCACGAAAATTTTAGGATTCATGATTTTTTCACTGTCTCTATACATCTTAAATGTTGAGATAGTTATTATACCATTGGAGACAGAAAAAAGTATGCAGTATTTTCAGGCAGTTCAACAGGGAAAACAAAGAGCAAGTAAATCACAAATGAAAATGTTTGATATTGCTGGATTTGCAATGCTAACATTAACTACAAAAAAAATCAATGGGAAGTTTGAGCCAGTAGGAGAAGAAGAGTTTACTGCAGTAATTAATTCTCCAGAAGGATATGTAGCAATTATTGTAGATAAAGATGGCTATACAAAAGCACAATCAAAAGCAATAGAAAAAGAAGAAGCAATTGAAATTTTCAAAAAACTGCGAGAATCAGGAATTCCAGAATATCCTGGAAAAGATATTCAAATTTGGTCTGAGTCAAGACCTACTATTCAAAACGAGATAACAGAATAATTATTTTGAGGGTAGAATAATTTCAGTTCCTACGTCGCCACCCTTTATGGCCTTTTCAATAATTTTTGGATTAGCTTTTAAAATTCTAGTTTTAATTTTTGAGCGTTCTATAATTTTTAGAGCCACTATATCCATTAAATCATAACCTCCCGCTACTGAATCTTCGTGAACTAGCATATTTTTCAAATTTTTCAGTTCAATTCTTTTGAATTTTTTTGCTTTTTTGTGTTTGTTTGGATCCATATCATAAACACCATCAACATCAGTGGCATTGAGAAATTGTTCAGCTTTTACTTTTTCTGCAATTAATGCGGCAGTACCATTTGTACTTTGACCAGGATGTAAGCCTCCAGCAACTACAATGAGTCCATCATCTACTGCATGTCTAACTTCTTGCAAGGTGGTTGGAGGGTGAGAATATGCTTTGTTTTTTAGAGCATAAATGAGCAGTTTTGCATTGAGTCTTGAGATTTCAATTCCAAGTTCATCAAGTGTAGACTCATCAGCCCCAGAAGATCTAGCATGAGTAATGTAATGCCGTGCAATATTTCCACCTCCCGCAATGACTATTGGTTGACAAATCTTGCTAATTTTGACTAGAAATTGTGCATAGTCTTTTAGAAGTTTGACATTATCTATTCCAAATACTCTTCCTGATAATTTGATAACAATTCTCTTTTTCACTTTAGATCACCAAGGATTGATTTAGCAGCAATTTCAACTTTTTTTCTGTTCTTTTGATGGGTATAAATTCGAAGAATATTCATGTAGCCTGAAATAGCTGATACAACTGGAATTTTTGAAATAGGCATCTCTTCAGCAGAGGATTTTCCATTATCACTTGATATCAAAATGATGGATTTTGACTCTTTTTTTGACGGTGCAAGAGGGATTGAGGGAGTAACTGAGCTATCTACAAAAATTTCACTTTCATCAATTTTTGATTTTTTAGAAAGTGAGGTTCTTAATCCATCTGTTTTAGTTTTTTTCAAATTAGATTGATTTGTTAGAATTCTTTCAAAGACACATTTTAGCAATCTTCTATTTTGATAGTCTATTGCAAATTGTTTTGCACGCTTTAATTTTGGAGATTTTGAAGAAGTTAAAGAAGAGAGTACAAACTCATCTGTAAGATGAACAAATTCATTTATTTTAAAAGAAGTAAATCCAAATTCATCATCAGATAGCCGTAATGCCTCTAGAAGCATCACTTCAGCTGCTCTTACGGTTTTATGAAAATAAACTGCTTTGAACATTTGGTACCTAGAGTGCATCATTGATTCAAAGGAGTAAAGTGCTGAACGTTCTAGTGCAAGTTTTTTCTTGTAGACATCGAGTGATTGAGTAATTCTTTTATGATCAATTTTAGCATGCTCAGCACCTGTAAAATAACCATCTCTAAGTAAGTAGTCCATCATATCGGCACTAAGAGCACCTGAAACAATTTCATTAAGATACTGAAATTTTGAATCACCAAAGGCAATTTTTGTAATTAGCTTTTTATCAAGACCATTTTTGGATAGAATATCACCAATTTCAGATTTTAAAATTATTGATTTACCATAGTCTTCGTGTGAAATTTTCTTTTCGTGAATGATTTCTTCAAATAGATGAGAAAAAGGTCCATGTCCAATATCATGTAAAAGACCAGCAAGTCTCAAAATTTCAATGTCATCAGATTTTATGATTCCCTTTTCACGTAGTGCATTTCCTGCTTGGTTTGAAATGTGCATCACTCCCAATGAGTGTTCAAATCTAGTGTGCTGTGCTGCAGGATATGTTAAGTGAGCTCCCGAGAGTTGTCGAATTCTTCTCAATCTTTGAAATATCGGATTATCAATAATTGATAGCTCATGATCATAAACCCGAATAAAATCATGAATTGGATCAATAATATCCAAATAATTTTTTTTCATAATCCTATTTTTTTAGAAAATGTTTTCATAATTTCATCATGAACTTCGTGTTTGGATTTTGTTGCATCTATAATTTTCCAATGTTTTTTCTTTGCAGTAATTCGATAAATTTTAGAAATTTTATTTAGAAATTCTTTGTTCTTTTCAAATTTATCTCGATTAGTTTTCTGTCTAGTAAACGATTCTTTTTGTGTAACATCTAACAAAATCACAAGATCAGGCTTTGGTAGACCTGCATCCAGATTTTCAAGCCACTTTTGTTTAAGACCGTTTGCCAATCCGTAAATTAGATTTGAATGATAATATCTATTCATTATTAAAACAGAGTTTTTTTCTTGGGCTTTTTTTATTTCGTCTAGTTTTTCCCATCTATTTGCAGCTAATAGACAATGAATTACTTGAGGAGGGAATTTTCTTTTGTCATCCAAGTATTTCCTGATTTCTTTTCCAATTGGGGTTTTGTAGTCAGGAAAATGAAAAAGTTTTGTTTTGATTTTTTGTTTTTTTAATGATTTTTCTAATATGGTTGATTGCGTTAATTTTCCTGCCTGATCCCCACCCTCAATTACAATAATCATAAGTTATCAAGACAGAGAAATTAATCGATTAAAAATCTATCAAGGTTTATAACCAAAAATTAACCATTTAACACAAAATGGGACTAGTTAAAGAAGTCATGAAGGAAATTGGAAATAAATCAAGAGAATTTTATGAATTTGTTTTGCCACCAATTGATATGCACTTAGATGATGAAAAACTCAAAATTATAATTGATATTCCTGGGTTTTCCAAAGAAGATGTCAATTTAACATTATGTGGAGATATTTTATCAATAAAGGCTAAAAAAATTATTGATAAAAAACAAGATGAAAAATTGATTTATAATCAAAGACCAAATGTTATAGATAAAAAGATCAGACTCCCTATTGAGGTTAAACAAGGTGAAGAAAAAATTGAATCAGCAAAATACGATAATGGCATACTAACATTAATTGTTCCTGTTCCCAAAAGAGGAAAAAATATTTCCATAGAATAACTATAGTTTTCTAAACAATGCAGAACCAATCATAATTAGTCCTGAACTAATCATTCCAACAATTCCAAGTGTTTCATTTGTTTGGAATAATATTGTAGAGCCAACGAATGTGGCAGATGCAAATATACTTCCACTGATTAACACCATTGGTTTTCCTTTTTTCATATACACTTCAGCTTCATCCATTAATCTTTTCATTTCAGGCCCTAAGCGAATTGCATAATCAACAGATTTTGAAAAATTATCAAAAGAGATCTTTAATTCTTCAATATACGCACGTGGAATCAAATTTTCTTCCTCAAGAATATTTTTTAAAACTTTAACAAACTTGAAATCAACATTGTGGGTTTTGTATATTCCTTCAATAATTGAGGCCATTCTCATATACAATGCTAAATTTTTGGGAAGAATAAATGGAAATTTGCTCATTGTTTGATTGGCAAGTTCCATTAAACTTTGTACCTCCATCTCATCTGGTTTATTTCCATGCATTGCACGAATTGAAAGTTCTATTCCTTTTTCAATTACTGTTCTGTTATATCCTGGAGTAAGCATTCTTAGATCTGCCATGGCGTTAACAACTCTTGGAGGGTTCTTCTCAACAAGGGCTAGGTATAGTCGAATTAGTTTGAATCTTGTTTCATTGTTTATTCGTCCAACCATCCCATAGTCATACAAAATTAATTTGCCATCATCAGTGACTGAGATATTTCCTGGGTGGGGATCTGCATGAAATATTGAGTGTTTTAGAAGCATAGTAAAAAATACCTTGTGAACATCAATGACTAATTTTTCACGATCAATGCCTTTCTCATTTAATGCCTGAACATTGGTCACTTTGATTCCAGGTAGATATTCCATGGTCAGTACATTTTTTGATGATAAATCATCATAAACTGATGGAACAACTACTCTATGGTTTTGCTCCATGTCATGTTTTATTTTTTTTAGATTTGCGGATTCATTGGTATAGTCCATTTCTTCATGAATTGTTTCAATGAATTGTGAAAGCATGGCTTTTGCTGAATAACGCAAATTTGGATCTACAAATCTTAATGCTAGTGGAAGGATTTTTTTTAATACTTTGAGATCCTCTGATACAACTTTTTCAATTCCAGGTCGTTTTACTTTTACAACTATTTGCTGTCCAGATATAGTTCCTCGATAAACTTGACCCAGGGATGCACCTGAAATGGAATTTGGATCAATACTATCAAATTTTTCATTTATTGGTCCCAGATCTTTTTCAATTATTGGCTTAACTTTTTCAAATGGAGCAGATGGAACACTATCTTGAAGTTTTGATAATTCTTCCAAATATGGCTGTGGCAGGATATCAGCTCTTGATGATAACCACTGTCCTAATTTGATGTATACGGGACCTAGAGAGATAAAAGTATCAAGAACTTTTTTAGCATTATTTCGAAATTGTTCTAAATCAATCTCTTTTTTATCTTGATTAACCCATTTTTTTCGATCTCTTCTTAATGCAATTATTGACGGTAACAGTTTGATAAGAATTTGAATTGTTCTAGTTGTAGACATTCTTTTTACTCCAAATAATTTTTAATTTTTCTTGTTGCATTGTATCCTACATATCCAGCTAGAATGGAGTATATCATTTGATTCGCAAGTGTTGGTTTATGTAATTTTGTCTTAGTTAATTTTTGTGCTATATGTGAGCCACCAAAAATTGCACATGCTAAACCAATCAAAACTTCAGGTGCGTCATGAACTAAATGACCAATAGGATCCTTTCGTGGATCTACTCTGTCAGTATGAACTAAAAATTTATCATTATATTCTCTAATGTGTAAATTACCATAACGGTATTGTTTTCTAGCGCCATTTTTTTGTCCAAGAATTGTTTCTTCAGCTCCTTCAAGCATGAATTCTCTTATTTCCTTGGGAACTTCAATTTCATCGCCAGGCATAAACGCAAGATCGAGTAATTGCATATAACCTTAAGGGATACAAAGTTTTTTCAGCCTAAGACCAAAAACAAGTTGTAATTTGGTGACGGCTAAATTAAAAAATCATAATTAGTATTTAGAACTCACTGATAATTTCTACGTGTCTCTTTTATTCAAATTACTCTTATCAACTCATTAGATAGGATGGAGGCTTTTTCCCTACAAAATTGTCCTCACACCATCTGTCATTATCATTTATCAAATCTTTACAAATTATTTTTTGTAAACAAAATAAAACTTATAGAAAATACAATCAGCATGGCAATTCCAGTTGCATAAGCATAATTAAATCCAATTCCATAATGATCTTGTTCATGATAATAGTTTATAAGAAATGTTATAATCAGTAATGCCACTCCTATGAATGTAAGTCTGCGATGTAATTCCAATAAAAGGAATTTTGTTTTAAAGTATATGAATTAAAAAAATATTTTATGACTACAAAAATGGAGTTGTAATAAATCCAACAATACTACCTGCTAGAAATAGAAAAATGCCCTTACACATACCTAATTTTTATCAGATAGTATAAGATATAATTATAATCTAAATTTCCCAAAAATGGAAATTAGTTTTACTAAGGAGAGTTTTTCATATTAGACAATTTTTCTATTACTTGTTCGAGTTCAGCCTTGTTTTCATCAATTACTTTTCTAATAACTGTGATCTCTTTTTTCAACTGTTCCAGGTGTACATCATCAGTACTGTTGAATTGTCTTTGGAGATCTTCTAGTATTTGCTGATTGTATTGATTTATTTTTTCTAATTCATTTTTGTAATTTTCTAAATTTTCATATTGATTTGGAATTTTAGATACTTCTGAGATTTCTTGATTTGTGAGAAAACCTAGAGAAACAATAATACTCCCAACAGCCAAAACTATAATGAGTGCAATAATACTTGGTCTCATTTTTAATTAACAATAATTCCTCATTTTGATTTAATGGTTTATGACTAACTAGTCTCAATCTGGGCTTTTTTACGTCTACGATAAAGGAAGAATCCAACACCAATGGCAAGGATGATTGGGATAATCATCATTGCCATATCTGGACCTTCATCATTATCACTAGAAGGTTCTTCAACAAATATTGTTTCATCGTGTTTTAGAAATATTTCATCTCTAACACCATCTTTGTATCTTACAGTAATTGTTATCTCATGTTCTCCATATTTTGGTTCTCCATCAAATTTAATTGGAATATTAAATGGAACAGGTGCGTCGACTTCAATTTCATCAATAAATTGAGTGTTAGGCATTATGTTAGATTCTCCAAGTGGCTCTAGTGATACAAAACCAAACAATCCATCCTGGTTTCCTTCATTAATTATTTCTCCAACTACCATTTGTTGCTCAGATAATTCAATTACTTCAACATTGAAAATAGTAAGATCAATTAATCCCTTAACATAAAAATCAACAATTTTTGAAATTGTATCTTGATCACCATGTGTATTATAATATGAGATTGAAAGTGGAATTCTTAATGTATCACCCTTTAGTCCTTCTGGGACATATACAGTTGCGGTAAGATATTTTGAAGATTTTGGATTTATTTGACCAACATCCCAGTTTGATTCTAAAATTACAACATTTTCTATATTAGTAGTTGATGATGTGGTTGATGCAAGTTCAGTTTGTGTGTTTGTTGCAACAATATCAACACCAGACATAGGAGCAGTTCCATCATTTGAGATTTCAATGACTACATCATTTGTTCTAAGTGATGTAAGAAATGGATCTAGAGCTCTGACATTAATTACACTATCACCAGTAACTTTAAAATCAAAATTAGCAAATGCTGTACGCACACCAGATTCCCTCAGTCTAGAATAATCTACTTTAACAGTTCCAGGATATTGTTGGATTTTCACATTATCATCTAGATTGACAAAGAATGTTAGATGGAAGTTATCACCAGCCAATGAGTTTGAATCACTATCAGCAAAAATTATTGAGTTTGGACCATCAGAACCAGAAAATCCAAATGGTAATGATAATTGGCCACGTATTCCAGTGATGTCTTGAGTACCAACGTTTGCAAATACTACAGTAAATGGAACATTACTATCTCCACCTTCAACTTCAATTTTTTCATTTATTGTTCCAAAGTATGCGTCTAAAAATTTTACATCACCAAAATCTCTTTCAAATGGAGATTGGCCAAATCCCCCAGATTTTATTTGAGCATATGAATAATCAAAGACTAGTGGTGCAAGACCAATTACAAATAGGATTAATATTATTTTTAGATTCATGCAATAACCCTCATTTCTGATGGTAAATCACCTTCAAAAGATCTACCATCCTTTATTGTAATTACTTTATCAACTTCACCAAAATGCTCTTTGTCATGTGTTACTACGATGAACGTGTGATTGTATTTTTTTGCCATTGATTTCATTAGTTCGACAATCTTTTGTGATGTTACTGAATCAAGATTACCTGTTGGTTCATCAGCTAAAACAATTGATGGTTTATTGATTAATCCTCTTGCAATTGCCACTCTTTGTGCTTGGCCACCAGAAATCTTGTTTGCACGTTTGTTGATTTGCTCTTCCAATCCGACTGATTTTAGAAGTTCAATTGCATCTTTTTCTGAGGTATTATTTGTTCCAGCAATTTGTCTAGGTAATAACACGTTTTCTAATACTGTTAAATCAGATAATAAATTTGAAAATTGGAAAATAAATCCTAATTTCCTATTTCTAAATGAGGAAATTTTATTATCATCAAGTGTAGTGGTATCAGTTCCATCAATTAGGATCTTTCCATTAGTTGGATGATCTAGTAATCCAATCAAATTAAGTAATGTTGATTTTCCTGAACCCGAACTGCCAACAATTAAAACAAATTCCCCTTTTTCTATTGAAAATGTTACATTATCTACAGCCTTAACTTTGGTGTCACCTTCTCCATAAATTTTACTTAGATTACTTACTTCAAGTACTTTAGACAGTTCTCATCGCCTCCACTGGTAACAGTTTTGTCGCCCTATACGAAGGGTATAGTGATGCTATTATTGCCAAGGTAAAAGATGTTAGTGCAGTTTGAATAATTTTTTCCCAGTTATAACTAACCTCAAGGGGTAAGCTGTTATTGAATGACATTTTAGTCTCTTTTGCATAAAATGTGTATCCTAAACCAGCTGCAGTTCCCACACCTGCTCCAATAGCTCCAATTATCATTCCCTGAAAAATGAAAATTATTAGAATATCTTTTCTTTTAGCACCAATTGCTCTCATTACGCCAATCTCTCTTGTTTTTCCATTAACTAGCATCATTTGAATTGTAACTATTGCAAATGCTGATGACATCATTCCAAAATAACCTATCATATTGATCATTGCAATACCAGATCTGAATCCTGCAAGTTGTTGCTCAGCTGATTCCTCTATTGTTTCTGCAAGAAAATCATCATTAGGAAATGAACGTAAGAAGAACTCTTTTACTTCAAATGCTTTAGAGTCATCATTTAGCTTTACCATAAATGATCCAGATTCACCAGGTCTATTCATCATATCACGTAACGTATCAATATGTACAACTGCACTATAGTCAAAACCTTGTCCACCTGGAGAAGATGCAATTCCAGAAACAGTAAATCTTCTAATTTGATCTTGACCAAATCTGTCAACTACTAAAACTTTAACGCTATCTCCAACTTGAGCTCCACCAAGATCTCTTGCAACATTAGAACCTAATACTATAGAATTTCGAGAGAAGACATATGATCCCTCTTTTACGGTTTGAGCAACAGATGATGCTCTAATGTCTCTAAATGGATCTACGCCAACAATTGGAACTCTAGTTTCCTCAATTAATTTTCCATTTTTTGTCATATTCATCTCTGCCGTCGATGAAAGCCGCGGAGTGGCCGCTTCAACATACGGAATTCTTTCAAACCAATTTACAAGTGACAAATCAGATTTATCAATAAAATCAGCTTCATCAGTTACGAGAATATCTCCGTTCCTATATTCACTGATATCTCTAACAATTGCATCAAACAAACCCTGAAAAATTACAAAATTAACATGAATTACCAAAATTCCAATGGTTACTGCTAAAACCGCTCCAATCAAACTACCTTTTTTGTTAAATAGCATTCTTTTTGCAAGTCGTAGTCTGTATTCCATAATGAATTTAAAATAGTCTATTATATAACATATTTTATTCCTAGTGCTAATAGAATAGACAATTTTATAAGAAATTAGTTGTGTGTGTATTCTATGGAGAGGCATTAAATCACATAATGGACAATTTAGATATGAAGATCCTCAGTCGTCTATTAAACAATTGTAGAGAATCTGACAGACAAATAGGTATAGAGTTAGGAATTTCAGGAGGTGCAGTTCGCGCTAGGGTCAAAAAAATGGAAGAAAAGAAAGCAATTGAGAAATTTTTTGTTAAAGTTGAACCACCAATTTTAGGATATGGAGTTTTGTATATTGTAGTATCTGGTGAGAATATCAATGAAATTCTAGAGCAAATAACTCTAGTTGGTGAACCAAACTTTGTAGTACCATGTGTTGGAGGAATTACTGTTTGTAGTATTGTTGTACAAGAAAATATTCAGCAGAAAATAGAACTTGCAAAAAAATTAATGAAAGATGTCAGAGTTTTATCCATATTTGAAGCTGAAAACCCCGGATACGACACAAACCTTACAAAAACAGATTTAGAAATTCTTGAAGAGTTAATTAAAGATCCAAGACAAAAAATTGAAAAAATTGCAAAGAATACTAATTTTTCAACTAAAACCATTACTCGTTGTATTGAGAAATTACAGCAAAATGATGGAATTCAATTCACGCTAATTCATAATCCTAAAAAAATTGAAAATTTTATTCCTCATGCAATACTGACTTGGGTAAATGGAGATCTAAAAGCTACACTTGAAAATATGAATAAAGAGTTTTCAGAATTTTATTTACAAATACCTTTTATCGCTAAAAATCAAATTGTCTTGTTTATGTATAGTGATAACATTTTCAAAATGGATGAATTAACACAAAGGGTTAGAATATTAAAAAATGTGAAATCAGCTGACTTATTCATACCAAAAAAAATTTCTTTTTATGTTAGTTGGATAGAAAAAGCAATTAATAATTTTAAAAAATATCCAAAATTACATCTCACATATCAAACAAATTAAATAATAACAATTAGTTAGATTTTCTATGAAGGAAAAGAAAATCTACGAAGGAAAAATATTAGGATTAAGTGTTTATGAAGGAAAAATAGAAGGAAGAAAAGTAAAACGTGAAATGATAGAGCATAGAGGAGCTGCTGCAATGCTTGCCTTTGATGAAGACAACAAAGTTATTCTGGTAAAACAACATAGATTTCCTCATGGGTTTGTACTGGAGATTCCTGCCGGAACATTAGAAAAAAAGGAAGATCCAAAAAAATGTGCATTTAGGGAACTAGAAGAAGAAACAGGATACAAGGCAAAAAAGATGACTCCGTTAATCACGTATTACCCTTCAATTGGCTACAATACAGAGGTAATTCACTGTTTTTTGGCCTCAGGATTAAAAAAGATTTCAGATTTGAAACTTGACGATGATGAAATTTTATCAGTAGTAAAAATGGATTTGAAAAAAATAATTAGCATGATTAAAACTGGAAAAATTCAGGATTCAAAAACTATTTGTGCAGTTATGACATATGCTTCAAAAAAGAAGTTAAACTGATTATTCATTGTAGATTGGTTTTACAAGATCTGCAACATCAGCCCACGATTGAGCTATTCTTTCAAACATGTAGACAAGATCAAGAAAGTCAATTGGTATATCTTTTTTATTTCCTAATGTAACACGAAGTAAACTAAGTTTTTCTTCATATTTCTTATGTAACGAAATTGCTTCTATTGCTAAAAGTCTATCAGGTTTTGTAAATGCATCAATAGATTTTTCTGCTAACTTGCTAAAGTCTTTTACAACATCAAAAATTTTTTTAGAGTGATCTTTTGATAATGGTGAATTATAAATAGAGTTAGAAAGCTCAACAATAGAATCACCAGCATTTTCAAGGAGGTTAGCTGCAACTCTATAATCTAAAACATCAATATTTTCTAGATTGAATGCATTAGCAAGTCTTCTATCAACAAGTGTACTTCGAATTAAACGAACAAGTAAAAAGTACTGTCTGTTAACTTCAACATCACGTTTTGCTAATGTTTGTAAATTTGATTTATCATCCGAGATTAATCCGTTTGAAGCATCATCATACATTCCAAGTGCAATTGAACTCATTCGTTTGAGAATTTTTTCAGGATTAAGTGTTGTAGCATCTAAAAGAAACTGCATGTTTATTTTAGATGCATCTTCTTCGATAATCTCCATTCCAACTAATCGTCTCATAGAATTACGAATTTTTTCTCTGTCTTCTCCTGGAATTATAGATTTTGAATTAATTTGAATAATATCATAACCTAAAAGATAAGCTCCTGTGATATCAGCAACAATATTTTCTTCCTTTGGTAACGGATAAGATATTACAAGTTCTGTTGTTGGACGAATTTCCTTATTTGCTGAAATTGAAATGCTGTCCTCCCAAGTTTCTAATTCAACTTGACTTCGTTTATCCAAATTATTAGCATCAACCCACTCTTTTGGAAGGGATACAAGGATACTACTGCCAATTCTCTGTAGGCGTCTAACAAATTTAGTCAATTTATACTAATTTAATTAATATAAGCCATATTCTTATATTTTGTGTAAAATTTAAACTTAGATCAATGGAGGCAACAGCATTTTGTCCGGCTCACATTACAGGTTTTTTTAAGGCTCATCTAGAAGAGGGTAAAAACAATTTAGAGAATTTAGGATCAATGGGTGCAGGCTTTTCAATTAAACAAGGAGTTACAACAAAAGTGAAAGTTCTTCCAAAAAATAATTTAGAATCAAACTTTAGAATTTCAACAAAAGGTTACCAATCAGATAAAACTGATGTTTCAGAATTTGTATTAAATGAGTTTAGAAAGTTGGGTAATTTTTCAGACAAATTTTTTGAAATTGAACATGAAATATCAATTCCAGTTGGTTACGGTTTAGGTTCAAGCAGTGCAGTTGCGTTATCATTATCTTTTGCATTAGATAAAGCACTTGGAACAAAATTAGATAAAACTAAGATTGGACAAATTGCACATAATGCAGAAGTGAACTGTAAGACGGGGTTAGGAGATGTTTTGGCGTCTTACCATGGGGGTTTTGAGATAAGAGTAAAACCAGGAGCACCAGGAATTGGCACTGTAGAAAAGATCAGTACTGATAAAATTTCAATTGTTATGATATGTTTTTCTCCAATTTCAACAAACAAATTCATCAAAGAAAGACTATCTCAAATTAATGGTCTTGGAGGAAAGATGGTTAACAGGTTATTAGAATCAAAAGACTATCAAAACTTTCAAGATATGTCATTAGAATTTGCAAGATATGTTGATGTCATGACACCAAAAATGCAAAAATTAGTAAATGAATTTAATGCAAATAATATTAAGTGTGGAATTGCTCTTTTTGGTGAAACAGTTTTTTCAATGATTCCAAAAGAAGATGAAAATAAGGTTATGAATATTTTAGAAAAATATACAGATGGAATTATTATAAAATCAGAATTAGATGATATTGGAGCGAGAGTTATTTTAAATTAATTGATAACATGTCATTAATTCCAAAATCACATCCTAGAGCAAAATCACTTTTTATCCGTGAAAAATTAATTCATGGTTTTGATCAAGGTTTAGTTGCAAAAGAAGGGCTTTTAGCTCAAGGAAGAGGTGAAGCTTTTGACTATTTACTTGGAGAAAAAACAGGAAAGACAGCAAAAAATGCAATTAGAGCAGCTGCTGCACAACTGCTTTTGGCAGAATTACCAGTAATCTCAGTTAATGGTAACGTAGCAGCATTATGTCCAAAACAAATTGTGAGATTATCCAAACAAATCAAAGCAAAATTAGAGGTAAATCTCTTTTATGCAAATGAGACTAGGAAAAAAGCTGTAGTTAGCACTCTAAAAAAAAATGGTGCAAAAGAGATTCTAGGCGTAAATCCAAAGAACTCAACTAAATTATCTGGAATAGATTCATCAAGAAGAATTGTTGATAAAAATGGAATTTTTGCAGCAGATGTAGTGGTTGTGCCACTTGAAGACGGCGATAGAACGATGGCACTTAGAAAGGCTGGTAAATTAGTAATTACATTTGATCTTAATCCATTATCTAGAACTTCACAGACTGCAACTATAACAATTGTAGATAATATTACACGTGCAATAGATTTGCTTATTACTGAAACCAAAAAACTATCAGATAAAAACAGAAAAGTTTTACAAAAGATTGTAGATGACTTTGATAATAAACAAAATCTATCAGAAAATATTATTCAAATAAAAAATAATCTAACAAGGAGAGCAAAAATTGCATAAGTCAGTACAAGATATTCTTAAAAAGAAAAAAGAAAAGAAGAAAATATCTGTAATAACAAGTTATGATTACACTTTAGCATCATTATGTGATAAGGCTGGAATTGATGTGTTGTTAGTTGGGGATAGTGCCGGAATGGTGATGCTTGGATATGAAAATACAATTCCTGTCACAATGGAACAAATGTGCATGTTTACAGAGGCAGTTAGTAATGCTCGTAATAATGCGTTATTAGTATCTGATTTACCATTTATGTCATATCAAGTAAGTGTAGAGGATGCAGTAAAAAACTCTGGAAGATTAATCAAAGCAGGAGCTGATGCTGTAAAGCTTGAGGGAGGATCAATAATGGTTGAAACAATTAGTGCAATTGTTGATGTTGGAATTCCAGTGATGGGACATATTGGACTACAACCACAAACAACAATGCTATCACAAGGGTACAAAGTGCAAGGAAAAACCAAAGATAGTGCAATGAAATTAATTCAAGATGCAAAGGAGCTTGAAGAAGCTGGTGTGTTTAGTATAGCATTAGAAATGGTAAGCCATCAAGTTGCCAAGATAATATCTGAGAGTGTAAATGTTCCAACAATTGGGATAGGTTCGGGTGTAAATTGTGATGGACAAGTGTTGGTAGTTCAAGACTTACTTGGAATGTATGACAAAATTAAACCAAAATTTGCTAAAAGATACATGAATTTGTCTGAAGATATTGTAAATTCTTTAGGGAATTACAAAAAGGATGTAGAATCAGGCACGTTTCCTGCTGAAGAGAACTGGTTTTCTATGGATGAGGATGAATTAAAGAAGTTGCGTGAGCATATTGACAAGTAAAAAATATCAAATAAAAAAAGATCATCCGTCATTAGATATTGTTAGCTCTAACGGCGTAGAGTTATCTGAAAAAAAAATTGTTTTGTGCGTTGCTGGTAGTGTTGCTGCATACAAAGCGATTGAGCTAGCCAGATTACTGATGAGACATGGAGCAGATGTTTCATGTGTAGCTAGTAGTGCAGTAACAAAACTCATTCAACCAGATTATTTCAAGTGGGCAACTGGGAATAAAGTGATTACAAAACTAACAGGAGAATTAGAACATATAAGATTAGCAGATTATAATCAATCAGATCTTGTAATAGTTTATCCAGCTACGGCGAATACTTTAGGAAAATTAGCTAATGGAATTGATGATACTCCTGTATCAACTGTGTTAACGGTAGCTTTTGGTTCAAAAATTCCAATATTGATGTGTCTAGCAATGCATGAATCAATGTATGAGAATTCTGCTGTTATTAAGAATATGAATTTTCTAAAAAAGAAAATTGAATTTATTAATCCACAAATGATAGAAGGAAAGGCTAAAGCCCCAGAACCAGAAAATGTTTTAGACTATGTATTAAAGAAATTTGGATTTTCATCTATTCTAAAAAATAAAAAAGTGCTAATGACAGCAGGTCCAACAGCTGAACATATTGATCCAATTCGTGTTATTACAAATCAAAGTACAGGTAAAACAGGAGTAAGTTTAGCTACAGAATTTATTTCATCAGGTGCAAAAGTTACTTTAATTTATGGACCAGGAAATGAAATACCACCAAAGGGTGCCAAAATTATCAATGTCTCATCAAGTAGTGAGATGTTCAATGCAGTAAAAAACGAATTAAAGAAAAAATTTGATATCGTAATAATGGCCGCTGCTGTATCAGATTACGTTCCTATCAATCCAAGTAAAAATAAAATTAAAAGTTCAAAAAATGTATTGAAAATTAGCCTCAAAAAAGCTCCAAAAATCATAGATCAAGTAAAGAAAATTCAAAAAAATGTATTGTTGGTAGGCTTTAAGGCAGAAACCAATCTGACAAAAAATCAACTTATCAAAAGCGCTCAGAGCAAATTAAAAGAAACAAAATCGGATATGATAGTTGCAAATGATATTGGTTCTAAATACAAGAAAAATCCTAAAAATAATCAAGTGATTATCATTGATTCAAAAAAAGTAATCATATCTCCAAGAATTAGTAAAGAGAGAATTGCTAGATTCATCAGAAAACAAATTGAATTAAAATTAAAATGAAAAAATCAGAGCTTCGAATGCTAATAGCAGAGTATAAAAAAATAAAATTAAAAATGAAAAAGATTAATGATGGAAAATTACAAGAAAAACTAGAGTTAATTGAGCACAAATATTTCCATGAAACAGGAAATTCATTAAAATCTGAACTAGAAAAGATCACATAAAATACATCTAAGTTTTAGTGATCATAAAATGAAATTCAATCATTCTGAATATAAAGAAAGAAATATGAAAATTTGGAATGAAATTGCACCAAGATATCATAAAAGATGGGCAAGCATAAACAAAGGTCCATTTCAAAGTACATCAAAACTAATAGAACTTGTAAAAATCAATAAAGGAAATTTCGTGTTAGATATTGCATGTGGAACAGGTGTTGTAACAAAAGAGATTCATAAAAAGATTGGAAATTCGGGTTATGTAATAGGAATTGATGCTTCAAGTACTGCAATAAATATTGCAAAAAAATGGAATGATAAAAAGTCAAATTTAGATTTTTTAAACAGTGATGCTGAAAAATTCACTTTTGCAAAAAAATTTGACATCATCACATGTCAGTATGCATTGTTCTTTTTTCCAAATGCACAAAAGGCATTAAAAAATGTGAAAAATAGCCTCAAAAAAGATGGAAAAATTGGAATTTCTGTGCATGGAAGAAAAGACAAAGTTCCATTTTTTAGCAATATTTTAGATTCTGTAATACAGTTTATTCCAGACTATGTTCCTGCCGGAACACCAAATCTTGACAGATTTGGAACAAAATCCTCACTAAGTAATGAGATCAAAAAAGCTGGGTTTACAAAAATATCAGTTAAAGAATATGTATTTGAATACAGTCCAGGAAATTTTGAAGATTATTGGAAAAATTATATCAAGTATATTGCTAAACCACTTAAAGAAAAACTAGATTCATTACAATTTTCAGAAAGAAAGCAACTAAAGCAACTTGTAAAAGAAAAAACTTCTCAATATACAAAGAAAAATGGGGAGATTCTATTTCCTTGGCAAGTTTTAATTT
>JABDKK010000119.1 GCA_013002265.1 Candidatus Nitrosopumilus sp.
TTACCATATAACCTCATTTGAGAAAACAAAAAGAGTGACGCTTCCAATTGATGCGTTTCATCTGTTGTTTATCAGCGTAGATAACACTCCAATGAAAAATACTAAGAAGAAAAGCTATGGCAAATTGGTTGAAATGGGAAAAATATTGTCTATAGTTGATTTTGTAAATACTTTTGAGTAAAAGAGATTCATATCACCCTCTGCTCTATTGAGATATTCTTGAATTATGTTGACACTAGGGATAAAATTTGGAATATTTATTAACACAAATTCACAATATACTTTGTGGATAAATACGAAAAACTTCTCAATATGATTATGGATTTTAATGAAGACATAAGATATGCCGCAGTATCTGATAGTAATGGTCAAATTTTGTGGAACAGTCAGAGGACAGGATTGAAAAATCTTGTTCCCATAGAAGAAACAAAACAAACCTTGATGAGAGCATTAAATGCCTGGAAAGAAAATGCAAATGTAAAAAATTACATTGGATCAGGACGATACTCTATTTCATCTTATGAGAAAATAAAAAGAATTACAATTCCATTGGATAATGGCAAGTTGCTATTTTGCACACTCAGTAACACCCCCTTGTCAAAAGCCACCACTGGCAGAAAAAAGAGTTATGGCCATCTAGTTGATATGGGAAAAATTCTATCTATAGTTGACTTCATAAAATCCCAAAAATAGTTTTCTCAAATTTAATGTACTAACACAAAACATCCCTGCATTCAGGAATTATTAATGATGTTATGATGAATCCTCCCAAAATGGTAATGCCAAGTGATATTGCAAGTCCAAATAACAATGTCTTTTTGTCATTTAATTGCATGATCATGAATTAACTACGTGCATCTTAGTATAAGTAGGAATTATGATGTCCTTACTAGTGGCAAAAATTTATCCATACATTGACTTGTCTGTAGTCTCTGCACCCGAATTACCAGCTGATGCAAATCCACTAAAATTGGAACGTAAAATTTTCTGCACATGTCCAGACGCTCGTGATACGTTATCCCAAGTATTATGAAATGAAACTCTGTCTAGAACCTGCTCATCTACATGGGAAAAGATTGCCAAGCCCACAATGTCATCCTTTTCCTTTATCCATTGGTGCCCTACTCCTGTGATTGTACAAATCTCGCTAATGTCCATAACAGCCTTAGAAAATGATGGATTTTTAATCACTAGTAGCTTTGCATCATTTGGAGGAAATCTCATATTTACATTGAGATGAATTCTGTCTTGTCTGTTTGCATTTTTGCTTACAATGACATTTGTTCCCAAATTAAATTGCCATTCTATTAATTTGCTCTTCTCTCTTACCTTATCTGTTTGGTCTTCATATTTTACATTTGTAATTTTTATAAACTCTTCAACAAGTGATTTCATTTCTTCTGAAGATTTTACCATGATTGAAATTGTGAGATACTCAATATATGCCTGCTAGTAAAAAAAGAAATTAATGGCTGTGTCCGCAACCGCAGGAATCATGACCTCCATGTCCCTCTGATTCCTTTCCTGCACATCTGGAACATTTGTCTGAACCCATTGGGGAAAAGAAACTAATTCCACATGATACGCATTTCATGTTTGACATATCCTCAATGAAAAATGCTCATATTTATTGAATGCGTATTAAAAAATCTTGGAAATCATTCAGATGGTCTAGCGTTCCCAGCTTCGCCTGATTCATCATTTTTCTTAAAGACACGGTATTCCCCAATTATTGAATTACATTTCTCGCAGGTATATTGTCCTCTCTCTACAAGAACCAAATTGTCTGCAACTTGCTCGTTTGTATTTTCTTCCAAGTGGATCTTTGGTGGATTTGCAAATTCGGCTTCACAATTATTGCAATAATGTTTTGACATTTTTTCAGATTCAAGTTTTCCAATTGGTGCTAGAAATAATTTTCCAACTCCTAAATCTGCTTTCTTTGCTTGTTCTTCAGTCAGGTCTGCAATAACATATCCTCCAGAACCTTGTAGTTTGAATTCTGCCATTATCATTGGATATAGTTTTTGGGATTAAAATACTCTCTGGACATAATTGATGTTTTTTGAATTTTACAAAATAACGTGCTTTCTTCTTGATTCTTATGTAGGCTGATACCCTCCAATGCATGTCAGAAGACAGAAAAATGTATCCTATGAAATGCTCCGATTGTGGTGCCGCATCAGAGGTACCTTTTGAACCAAAACCAGACAGACCTGTTTATTGCAAAGAATGTCTACCAAAACATAGAACCCGAAGCTTTTAGGCTAGTTTTGTTTGATTAATTTTGAACTCAATTATCTCTTAGGTATCTAAAAACCTCTTTTCTTTTTGATTTTTTTGATTTTATGACTAGATTCTGTTACTCAGTTTAAATTATACGTAAAACCCAATGCAATATGTTAAACAATACTAGAGATACTATTTTCATTGGAAAAAAACCCTTGATGACATATGTTACATCAGCTATTATTCAATTAGCTACACTTCCTCTAATAACAGTAAAAGCTAGAGGACTAAGCATTGCTCATGCTGTGGATGTTGTCCAGATAGTCCTGCAAAAAACAAAACCTGCATTTATTGTAGGCGACGTTAAAATTGGCTCTGAATCATTAGAGTCTCAAGATGGGAGAACTAGAAATGTTTCTACCATAGAAATATCTATTAAAAGGAAGACTGAATGAGGGCAATTGTATGGTAACTGTTAATGCAAAATCTAGCTGTCTGCGTTGTGGAAAAAACTCCTTACTTACTGATGAGGTAACTGGTGAGCAATTTTGCTCAAAATGTGGATATGTGATTAACGAAAAATCTCAAGAGTCAGGACCCGAATGGAGATCATTTCAAAAAGATGGTGGCTCTGATCCTGCAAGGACAGGTGCACCATCATCTCTTACAATTCATGATATGGGATTATCCACCGTTATCAACCCATTAAACAAAGACGCATCAGGAAAACCACTTTCTACATCCATGAAAAGTACTATTGAGAGATTAAGAACCTGGGACAGTAGAAGCCAAGTCCATGAACCCATTGATAGAAATCTAAGACAAGCACTAAGTGAATTAAATCGATTAAAAGACAAGATTGCAATTTCTGCAAACGTCCTTGAAAAAGCTGCATATATTTACAGAAAAGCACTGGAAAAAAAACTGGTTCGAGGCCGTTCCATTTCTGCAATGATTGCCGCATCACTTTATGCTGCATGCAGGGACACTGAAACTCCTAGAACACTGAAAGATGTTGCAGATGCAGCAAACGTAAAAAGAAAAGATATTGCAAGATGTTACCGTTTGCTTCATCATGAATTGGAACTAAAAATGCCTGTGGTTGATTCTGTTCAATGTATTGCAAGAATTTCAAGTAAATTGGAGATTACAGAAAAAACAAAACGATATGCAGTCAAAGTTCTCAAGGAGGCCCAAGAGCGTAAGGAGTCTGCAGGAAAGGATCCAATGGGTCTTGCAGCCTCTGCTTTGTATTTGTCATGTGTTCACAACGGCGTGTCTGTAACTCAGCGAGATATTGCTGAAGCTGCCGGTGTCACCGAGGTCACAATTAGAAATCGTTACAAGGGACTAAAAGCAGAATACAACTCTGAAGAATAACAGTAGATTCTTATCTAAAAATTTTAGGTGAAAATTATGGTTAAAATTAAACAGAATTCTCCAGTGTTATTTTACTTTAATAATTCAAAAAAATGGTTAGTAAAAATCTCAAAAAAAGAATCTCTTCATACTCATATTGGAGTGATAAAACATTCAGATGCAATTGGAAAAGAATATGGCTCAAGGCTGACAACAAACAAGGACAAATATGTCTACCTTCTAAAGCCTACGACATATGACTATGTAATGAAGATTCAACATGGAACACAAATCGTGTATCCTAAAGATCTTGGATATATTGTTGCAAGAGCAGGAATTGAAAGCGGCCAAAATATTTTAGAAATTGGAACCGGAAGTGCTTCATTGACATCCTTTGTTGCAAGTATTGTAAAACCGCGTGGACATGTGTATACTTTTGATGTTGATGAAAATTTTATGAAGATCGCAGAAAAAAATCTCAAAAAAGCTGGAGTTTCAAAATATGTCACACAGACCAGTTTGGATTTAAAGACTGCCAAAAAAATGCCCTTAGAAGATATGGATGTTGC
The DNA here is from genome assembly GCA_013002265.1 of Candidatus Nitrosopumilus sp. GTDB lineage: Archaea > Thermoproteota > Nitrososphaeria > Nitrososphaerales > Nitrosopumilaceae > Nitrosopumilus. The sequence goes on from JABDKK010000119.1 coordinate 4,158, forward strand.
ACTAATTGATCTAGGTGATCCTTGGACTGTAATTCCGCAGGTCCGCCAAATGCTAAAAGGAAGTGGAGCCGTATTTGCAATCTGTCCTACGATGAACCAATTAGAAAAATTGACGATATCTCTGGTTGAAAATGAATTTACAGACATTGAATCAACTGAACATATTCTGCGTACAATTGATGCCAGAGAAGGAAAGACTAGACATTCCTTTCAAGGAATTGGACACACTACTTACTTGTGCTATGCAAGAAAAGCCTTTTTTGAAAGAGGCTCAAAAAGGACAACAAAAACACCCGTATCTAAAAAACCAAAGATTGCTAAAACCAAGAAAAAAATTGCCAAAAAATCTTCTTAATTACTCTGAAAAGCTTCAAAACAAGATTTATTCTTGTATTTTTTAGGGTATGTTGATGAGAAAAAATCTTTCAGTACCTATAGTTAGAAAATTTATTCCTTCACGAAAACTAAAATCACGAAAAGGTGATAATGGAATTGTACTTGTTGTTGGTGGAAGCTACATCTATCATGGGGCTCCAATTCTGTCCTCAATTGCTGCACTAAGATCTGGCAGTGATTTAGTTTACACATGTGTTCCAAAAATCAATGTAACCCCAACTAGGGCTATCTCTCCAAACCTGATAGTTATTCCTCTAGTTGATCAAAAATTAACACGAGGCGCTGTACACAAGCTACTTGGTGCAATACCTAACAACTTACATTCTGCAACAATTGGGATGGGCTTGGCAATACAAGAAAAAAACTCGTTACTGCTTTTGGTCAAATCTCTCTTAGATATGGATGTAAGATTGTCCCTTGATGCAAGTGCGTTAATTCCTGAGGTCCTGCCATTACTTGCCAACAAAAACGTTGTAGTTACACCCCATGCAGGTGAATTTAAACGACTGTTTGGAGAAGATCCTTCAAACTCCAAAAATGAAAGGATCAAACTAGTAGAAAAATATGCTAAAGAATTTGGAATTACAGTTCTACTAAAAGGCCCAACTGATGTAATCTCAAACGGTCCTACGACTTATCTCTATGAGAAAAAAATCCCAGCAATGACTGTAGGTGGAACTGGTGATGT
>JABDKK010000124.1 GCA_013002265.1 Candidatus Nitrosopumilus sp.
ACTGGGATCGTGGTCTAGCTTGGTATGATTCTGCGTTTGGGACGCAGAGGTCGCGCGTTCAAATCTCGCCGATCCCACCATATCATTATCTTATTATCAAATCATTCCCTATGATTGTTGCCGAGCAATGAGGAAGAGTTAGAGTAATGACTTTGAAATGAAGTAAACTAATGGCTCTGAGCTCCGGCATCTTTTTATCGATTTGTTAATTCTTTGATTTTATTGAAATTTCAAAAACGAGATGTTGTTTTGATTGTTGGGTTACTTCTTTTTATGATTGGATTGACGCCATTTATGGCTCCAATTTATGCTGCATTAATTGTCATTTTGATGTATTTTGGCATAAAATTCTATGTGGGAAAGAAAAAACAATCAATTTCACGCGAAATTGGAGAGGGCATATGCATGGAATGTGGTTCTAAAATAATTGAAAAAAAATGCCCAAATTGTGACTATTCAAAGGAATAACTCCTACGTATGGCTTAATACTGAAAAATGAGATATTTTTTCATGGTTTTAAGATATATCACTTTAACAACTAGCTCAACTTTTCCTCAATTCCATTCTAAAATGATGCCTCTAGTCAATCAAATCAGGAAATCACCATGAAAAATAGCATTCCTATAATACTGTCATTAGTCTTGCTTGCAGGAATAATAATTCCCGTGCATGCTCAATCAAATTCTGAGAATATCGTAATTAATGAAGTTGAAATCAACCCTCCGGGAAATGACGCTACTTCAATTTCTGAGTGGGTGGAAATTTACAATCCAACTAATTCAGATGTTGATTTGAGTGGATGGAAAATTGCATCTACAACTGTTCTGAAAAAAACTATGACCATTCAATCTGGAACCATTATCAAGCCAGGACAATTCTTGACATATTCTTACCAAAGTCTGTGGTTTACTGATTCAAGTGAATCTGTTGAACTACGAGACGCCGATGGAGTTGTTATTGATAAAACACCAGTAATCTCTGACATATTTAATGACTTTAAATCCTGGCAGAGAATCTATGATGGCTATGACTTGGATAGTTCTTCGGATTGGAAATTTGTATCTTCTACTGCCGGCTCTTCAAATGGAAAGCTTGTTGTCACACAGGATTCGCAAGATGTAAAATTAACTGTTGAATCTGATAAAAGATCTTATTTGTTTGGTGAGACGGCAGTCATTAAAGGAAATGTATCAAAAGAAGTTTTTACAGTAAAACCCACATTTCAACCCGAGCCAATAATTGTAAAAATATCTGGCCCCAACTATGATAAATCTATCAGTTTGTATCCTGATCTTAAACTGAATTATAAGACTACTCTAAGCCTTCATCAGGTTCTTGGAATTAATGAAGGCGTTTACGATGTTTCTGTAAGTTATGCTGGTGTGATTGCAAAAACAAATTTTTCAGTTGGACATAAAATTACTGAGCAAATACTGAAAACTGATGCAGAACTAAGTATATTCTCTGACAAATCACAGTACTTGCCAGGCCAACTAGTCTCAATTGCTGGCTTTACCTCCAAAGTAATCCCATTTGAAGGAATGAAATTAACTGTTAAAGATTCTGAAGGAAACCTTGTATCTGAAGGAAACCTATATCCTACTAAAGACAAGTTTGCTACCAGTGTTTATCTAACTACTGTTAAACCTGTATATGGAACCTACCAAATTTTAGCTGAATATTCTGGAAAATCTACAGTTTCAACCTTTGATGTTGTAAAGGACATCAAAGAAAGTGTCCCGATTTCATTATGGACTGACAAAAAAGCTTATGGGCTTGGGGAGAAAGTAGAAATCTCTGGTAGGATTAATCAAGTTTGGATTAGCACTCTGGATTTAGAAGTAGTTCAGACAAAACAAACATCCACGACCCCTTCTGGAAGTGATTCAGGATTCAAAATTTTAGATAGTGCTCGAATAATGGGTGATGGCACATTTACGTACTCTTTTACAATACCTGATAATAAAATTCGATTAGGAGATTACAAAATTAGTGTATCCAAATCCGTCGGTTCTGCTTCTACTGTGATTCACGCAGTTACAAATCCTGATGAGTTTGTTGCATCCACAGAACCATTTACTTTGAAAATTGATAAGCAAGTCTATGATCTTGGAGGAAAAATAAAACTTGGTGGATTCATAGATAATATTACACCCAATTCTAGTTACGTCATTGGCACTCCTGTAAAGATTTCGATTTCACATGAAGACGGTTCTCCTCTTGAAATAGTTGGACTTGCATCTGGAGCAAAAACTAGAACCAGTGGAGGTGTTGTTGTGGCATATGACTTTACAGCAATTCCTGAATCATCTGGCAGTTATTCTCTTGAAATTCCAGTTACTGCAAGCATTTTTGCTCCTGGAAATTATGTTGTTAAATCTCAATTTGGCGGGCTGACTGCAACTCAGACTTTCTCAATTGTAGACCCACTTTCATTCAAGGATGGCCCTCAGATATTTCTTGATAAAGAGGTTTATGGCTTATCACAAGCAGTAACACTCTCTGGAATTTTCCCTCCAACAGGTGATACTGCTGTCAAAATTACTCTGACCAAACCTGACGGTACTAAGGTCATCTCAGGGTCTACAATTGATGCTCAAAAATTCTCTTGGACCTGGAATGCTCCAACTGCTGAAAAAACTCAAAGTATAAAAACTGAAGATGCAAAAAATCTCTCAAAATCTAATTTTGGTGTTTACAAAATCAAAGTAGCTACTGATAGCTACAGCAAGGATATTTTCTTTAAAGTTTCTGAAGACCCTCTGAATGATTCATTGTCTGATACTCCTCTTTTTGTAACAACTGAAAAATCGCTTTACAAAGCAGGTGAAAAACTCAAAGTTCTTGGAAATGTAATTAAACGTGTCCAAGGTGATGAAGGATTGATAGTTCCAGATAGAGTTACCATAAAAATCCATGATGGTGTTTTTCCCTTCAAACAAATTTTAGAATCTGCAGTATATCCTAATCAAGGTGGAGATTTTACCAGTTTCTTTGATTTGCCTATAACTGTATTTAATGAAGGATCATATTCTGTAAAGGCTGTTTATAATAAAGCAAAAGCTGAATCTTTGTTTAGTGTTGCCAATGACTTTTCATTTGGAAGTGATGCATCCCTGACTCTATTGTTGACACAAGATAAAACCGAATACCATCCTGGTGACACTGTTGTAATTAATGGTAAACCCAACAAATTGATCTATCTTGAAAAATACGATGTAAGTATTATTAAAAAATCTGCAACAGAAATAACATGTGGTACATTTTATTGTGGAAAACATACTGGTCCTGTGACTACTATCCGTCCAAGTCCATCTGGTTCCTTTACCTATGAATATGTGATCCCAAACAAAGAATCTTCACTTGGTTCATACGAAGTTACGGTTGATGCTGATTTTGAAACAAAATCTATAAAATTTAATGTTGTAGAAGAACATCTAAAACCAAAATTAGATACTCTAGTTGAAAAAGAAAACAGAATCTCTGAAAAAATAATATCTACTGTTACGGCTACAAAAACCGTTGATAATCAAATTTTCTCTCCTAGAGTATTATCTGGCTCTCTATTTACAACCTCGCGAGGTGATGAATCTATAGTAAATCTTCAAGTGACCTCATCTAATGGCGTATGTGTAATTGGCCAATCTGAAGAATGCCTAGTCAAAGAATCCACTAGAAAACAAGGCCAAATTTATGATGTAGTTGAAATTGATGGTGTAAATTATAATGTAAGATATAGTGGTGCTGATGTTAGACTAGAAAAATTCAGTATATTGCCAGAGTCATCTGATGAATTTTTGCCAGATGCTAATTGGAATGTAGAGATTCTCAAAGATGATCAGGTATCTAGATTTTATTATAAAATAACATACAAATCAGTAGAGTAAATACAAAATACCCTATCATTGTAACTCTTTAATGTGAAACTACAAATTTTGATGTTTTATCAGGATGATCCAAAAAAATGCACAGCTGCTAAAATGATAAAGTTTGGACTAGCTCAAAATATAAAAAAAATTGGAAGTAAAGGAATGGTACTAGATCCATTTTCAGACAAATTTCTATTACCTAAAGATAAATCTGTCATTCATTCAATAGTTGGAATTGATTGCTCTTGGAATTTAGCAGATAAGGCATTTTCTAAAAATTTTAATGGAATCAAAAGAAAACTTCCCCCACTGCTTGCTGGAAACCCATTAAATTATTCAAAACTTAGCAAACTAACTACAGTAGAAGCCTTCGCAGGATCACTGTTTATTTTAGGCTTTAAAGAACAAGCATTGAGTTTACTTGATAAATTCAAGTGGGGTCATACTTTCTATGACCTAAACAAAAACCTCTTAGTTGAATACTCTGAACTGGAATCTGAAGATCAAATAGAACAAATTCTAAAAGATTATGGTCTACTAGATCTTTTCTTAAGATAGATTCCAATTACAATTATGATGATTATTGGAATAATTAGAAATTCTAAATGTAAATCATTTTCAACAAATTTGACTGTCTCATATTCACTTGCAGGTAATTCTTGGGTATTTTTTGTAACCAAAAAACTTGATTCAAATAAGTCAGGCTTGAGAACAGAATTTGAAATTGCAAAAATTTTGATATTGTTTGCCCCTAATCCTAGTTTCTCAGAGTCTTTTGCATCAATTACTATGCCTGAGTTTTCATTGTTTGTTTTGATATTTTTTGATAAAATCATTTTACCTTCAGCATTTGTTAAAAAGAATAAAATTGAATCTGTATTTTCAGTTTGAATTTTAATTTCAAACTGCTCTCCTTTCTGAACTATGTTTTTGATATCTATCTTTTTGATGTTTGGAAATTCTGTATTCTCAAACTCTGACCATTTTCCAATTTTAAATGGATATGATTCATCATCAAATGATTTTACTGTTATCGTTCTAGATTCAGGAGCATACGATTCTAAATAAAATGGACCATTGCTAATTACTGCATGATTTTTTGTATATATCCAATTAATAGATGATTGATATCTTTGATTATGGTATTCTGCAGTTTCATTATCATTAATTAAAGACATAGGAATGAAATTAGATTCCTTGAAATCTTGTAGATATTCTTTGATCATTTTGGCATCATTTGGTATGATTAGAGATAACCAACTGATGTTTTTGCTTGTTGCACCTGATCTTGAAAAAGACATCTTTCCATCTAATACTGCCTGCTCCATTGCTGCAGTGATTTCCCAAGGTATGGTGTTCCAAACAATCGCCCAATCTGCGATCTCTCCTTTATCAAAATGCCAATAATTCACATACACTTCGATTGTGTCTTCATCCACTATCTTTATTCCTTTAATTGATTGAATATTTTGAGATGCTCTTGGTGTGAATTCGGTATCAAAAGTTTTATCATTTTCATCTGTTTTTGTACCCCACTCTATAATAAAATAAAGCGAATGTAAAATATCATTAATATCCATGGATTCTCCATTGTGCCAATTACTAAATTTAAAATCAAATGTTACTTTACTTGTAGCCATTGTATCTGCAGGTACACGATCCCATTTTTGTAAAAATGGATTCCACAATATAGATTCTTTAGGAATTACTAGTTTTTCATTAGGCCCTGCAGATTCTACATGCCATGTTGCTCTTACTGGAAATGTTTCTCCTGTAAATGGATGCTTAAATGCTCCTGGATCTGAAATTATTCCCCATATCTGCCTGCTGTAACTATCTGTTAATCCCATTATGGGATTCCATGCTCCTTGATAGATTTGCTTTACACCAATAACAAGTTCATTACTGTCGCCTCGTGCATTAATTGGAGTGAATCTACTTGGAACCCCTGCTCCAAAATCATTTACTACTCCGCTAATTTTTTCATTTGTTACATACTGATCAATTTTACTAGCTAAAAAAACTCTCACTGATTCATTTACACCTTCCACAACTGAATCCCGAATTAATTTTGTTCTCTGCTCTTGTGAATCAAAATCACCTGTGTAAATTTTTTGTGTCAAACCATCTATCTTTTCATTTTTGTAATTCCAATATGATGGGTCATTGAATCCTGGCATGTTTGAAAACCATGGAGAATACATTTGTCCTAATCCTACAGAGTCATATCTTGCAAATGCAGAGCGATTCCAACCCTCAGTGTATAAACTCCATTTTAAATCAGATGGATTAGACCCATAGACTATTACAAAAGCTTTATTCAAATCACCAAAATCCTTTTTAACTGTAAACCCTATATTCTGTAACTCTGCTGCTAAAATCTCTCCAATAGATTTTCTAACAGGATCATCACTTCTAATAAAAATTGTAATCTCTATTGGTTTTTCTTTAATTTTCCATTTTCCATCCTTTTTTACTGCACCAGTGTCTAGTAGCTTTTTTGAAATGATTTGTTCTGCAAGTGAGGGGTTGTATTTGAAATTAAACTCTTCAAGTTTTTCTATTACTGTGAGGTACTCTGGATCAGAAGGACCATAGTATGAAATGATTGGCGAGCCATAACCTCCCATTAACTCATTAACAATTAACTTTCTATCTACTAAATAATTTAGGGCAAATCTGATCTCTTTAATTGAAAATGGGTTAAACTCTTCGGATTCAGCTGGGTTGACAAGAATACTATATGAGCCTCCAGTTGAGTCAAAAACCTGTAATCCTTCTCTATTTTGAATATTTTCTAATCTGTCTGATGATATTCTATAGTAATAAAGATCAAGATTCCCATTTCTTACTTCTTCTAATGCTGTGTTCTCATCAAGATATTGAATAAATTTAACAGAATCAAAAAATGTATTTTTCTCTCCAAATGATTCATTATGCATCAAAAAAACAATTGAAAGAGCTAGCATGAAAACTAGCAATTTTTTCATAAACATAATTTTAGATGCTTGTAATAAAACCTATATTGTAATACCCTGATGTTATAAACTACTAAAACCTATATCGATACAATGCATCAGAATACCCGTATGAGAGTTCATCCTGACATGATTGTTGGATTGCAGGGAATTATTCAGGGTGGCGTGTCCACCGAGGATTTCTCTGCAGTTACTAAAATTAGTGAATTAGATTCTGAAAAAATTCTTGAAGAATTTATTAAAAATGATATTGGAACAAAACAAGGCAATTTTTATTATTTTGAAGATGGTGATAAATTAAAAATTGCAATCTCTATGATAGAAAAAGGATTCCCCATTGATGAGATATCTGTTGCGTTGGATTGGAGAAACTTTGAAGGACTAACTGCAGAGATTCTTACATCTAAAAATTTTGCAGTTCTGAAAAATTTTATGTTGACAAAACCTAGAATGGAAATTGATGTTGTAGGAATTCGTTTAGGAATTGCGATGCTCATTGATTGCAAACACTGGAAGCAATACAGTAGATCATCCCTTGATACTGCTGTCAAAAAACAGATTGAAAGAACAAAACAATATGTGGCAAAAACTCCTGGCTCAATTTCTGTTCCTGTTATTGTAACATTATATCAGGATAAAATTGACTTTATAGATAATGTTCCAATTGTGCCTATTTTTCAATTCTCATCTTTTGTTGACGAATTTTACGGTAATATTGAGAAGATGAAGACTATAGGAACAGACTAGTTGTGAAGAATACTACTCCTCCAATTACAAACCCTTTAGTGATTTTCAACGAATTGTCTAGGGCTTTTGAATAATCTTCATAAATTCCTGTTCCCATTACTTTTACTTTGGTCTCATTTTCAAGAATTTCAAATTTTGCAGATGTTGTATCTGTTTCAGCTTTTTTGGCAATATCCCAGAACCAACTTGATAACTTGTCAGCACTAGTTATCAAACCCAATTGATAATATCCATTTCTATTTCTGGCCTTGACTGGTGCATAATGTGTATCTGATGTGCAAATTTCAAGCAATAGATAATCTCTTTTTGAAAAATTATCAATAATTTTCTCTCTAACCCCGTTTTCCATATTGTTTGCATCTGCCCATCCAAGAAAATATTTTTTATTATTAATTTTCAAACAAACAATTCCAAGTCCGCCCATTCCAAGATCCTCTGTCCATACATCCATGTCGTCAGAATTTGCATAGCCAAACTCTATTGGAAAGCTTTCTTTTGTGATTAGTGTGTCTAGACATGATTTTGCTGCCTTTAGCATATCTTCTCCGTCTTCTTTTGAAATTTCTGACCCCATTGCATTATGACAATCTACAATCATTGTTCTTGAATAGTTTCTATTCTTTGCATACTGCTCAATTTCTGTTTTCATATAACTTGGAATATCTTCCATTCCGTGCGGTGATAATGACAAAAACAAAAGTGGGTTATTTCCAAAAAGAAATCCAATTACTCTTGCTTTGTTAATCTGAACTGTTACTGGTTCTGTACAGTAGACTCCTTCTTCTTTTACTTCACTGTTCTCTAAATTTTTAAGATAATTTTCAACCTCGTTTCTTGATGGTAAATTTAATGCATGATCTGAAATGCTGTGCATTACCATTGCTGATGATGATAGATTTTTGTAGATGAGATATGGAATATTGCTTCCTCCTACTGGATGATATGGGCCTGGATGAATTTCAGGTAAAACCATTCTGAACTCTTTTTGTCCGTTTGATGCTGATAATCTAATTTGTGATGTTGACACTTTAGTTTCATTTGAGCGTTGTTCCATAATTTCCTCAGCTTCTGTGAAATCATTTCCTTGTGATGCAAGGTATGCTTG
>JABDKK010000191.1 GCA_013002265.1 Candidatus Nitrosopumilus sp.
AACCTGATTTTCGTATTAAAGAATTAGCTGATTCAGGTGTAAATATAGAAGTTTTAGTTTGGCACACTAGAGAAGACTGGGATGAAGTCGGACCCAAACTACTCAAAGTTATTAAAAAAGCCCTTGATAATGCTGGAATTGAAATCCCATTCCCTCAACGTGTAATATGGAAATCAAGAGAATAAAGAATTTTTACTCTTTAATCTCAGTTGTAATTTGATTTTTCTTTGCTTGTCTTTTTTTGATTAGACTATACATGATCATTCCAACATTAATAATTGAAACAATTTCAATCAAATCTACTCCGTATAGAAACCAGTCAATAACTGGATGAACTCTAGAAACAATTCCTGCTTCTAGCATAATATCTGCATTCCAAACCATATGTGGAACTTGAATGAATTGAATAATTGCAATGAGAATCACACTGCCTAGTATTTTATTTTCATACCAACTCCAAAACTTTGTCCATGCATTCATAGAATAATTTAGTTTACACAAGTAATAAGGAGTATGAAAATTAGATTGAACTAATTAGACTCTCCTAATTTTATTACGCATGATTTTCATTAGTTGAAACTAATTTTTTATTTTATCTTTCTGCTTTTATGAATTCTTTTTTCATCCAAATTGTTCTGTCTTTATGATCAATTAGTTCTATGTTCATTTCATTGAGTTTGTCTCTAATCTTATCGGCCTCTGCGAATTTTTTTTCTTTTCTTAGTCTCTCTCTGTCTATGATCATGTTGTCTATGTCTGATTTTTCTTCATCAGTCGTTGATGAAACACTTAATCCTAAAACTTTCATCATTTGTTCTAATTCTTTTCTTAATCTCTTTGCATCATCTTTTCCTAATTTCTCATCAGCTGCTAATCTGTTTCCTTCTTTTACAATTTGAAAGAAAGCAGATAATGCCAAGTGTGTGTTAAAGTCATCTTCCAGTGCAGCATCAAACTCTGATCTTATTTTATTAATAATTTGTTCAATCTGATTATTCCTATTATTTTGCGCATGAATCAGTTCATAATGGCATGTTTCTATCTGCCTCCACTTTGTGAGGTTTTCTTTTAGTAAATCTTCAGAGTAATCAATTGGTTTTGAATAGTGTCCCGACAAACAAAAAAGTCTGATTATATTTGGCCCCCAATTTTCTAATACATGCTTTATTGACTTAACATTACCGATAGATTTTGACATCTTCTCTCCATCTATTGTCACCATTCCTACATGCATCCAAATTTTGGCAAATGCTACTCCTGTACATGATTCAGATTGGGCAATCTCGTTTTCATGGTGAGGAAATATGAGATCTCTGCCTCCACCATGAATATCAAAATTTTCTCCAAGATACTTTATGCTCATTGCAGAGCATTCAATATGCCATCCGGGTCTACCTTTTCCCCAAGGACTATTCCAAACAGGATTGGTATCTGAAAATTTCCAAACAGCAAAATCTAGTGGATTTTTTTTTGCCTCATCCACTTCAATTCTTGCACCTGATTGAAGCTCATCGATTTTCTTTTTTGATAGTTTTCCATATTCAGGGAATTTGGAAACTGAAAAATAAACTCCGTTTTTTGTTGTATATGCAATTTGCTTTGAAATTAAGACTTTGATGAATTTTATGATGTCTTCGATATGCTCTGTTGCCTTTGGATAGTTTGTGGCTCTTTTGACGTTTAGTCCGTCAAAATCACTGAAATAGTTTTGAATGTATTTTGAACTGATTCTTTCAGCAGTTGTATTTTTTTCTTTAGCTCGATTGATGATTTTATCATCTACATCAGTAAAGTTTTGGATAAACTCAACGTCGATATTTTTTTGTTCGAGATGTTTCCTGAGAACATCAAAAACTATTATGGTTCTTGCATGACCAATATGGGATTCATCATAAACTGTGACTCCGCAGAGATATATTTTCACTTTTTTTGAAATGTCTAACTCTTTTCTTTTATTAGACAGTGTATCTTGAATATTCATACTTGGTCTCTGAAAGGTTTGTATGGTAAAGATCTTTTATGTTCACTGTTTTTGCATAGGTGAATAATTTTCTCTACAATTGAATAATCAATTGAGGCTGACCTTGCAGTTTCTTCACTAGATAGTTTTTTTTCATTAAGGCAATACAAAATTGAATCTATTTCCTCATAGGACACCCCTAGTTCTTTTTCAGCTTCATGTTCTTTCCAGAGATGTGGACTGCTCTTTTTAGATATGACATAGTCCGGAACTCCAAGATGCTTTGCAATTTCTCTAACTTGAAGCTTGTACAATGAAATTACTGGTGTAATGTCTGAGGCTCCGTCTCCATATTTCGTAAAATAACCTAAGAGATATTCGCTTTTATCACTTGATCCTAAAACTAAATAATTTTTGAGATTTGCATAATAGTAGATAATGTTGGTCCTGACTCTTGCACGCAGATTCCCTTTTGCAAATTCATTTGGTTCTAGGTACATACTATATTGATTAACAATTGGATTGATGTCGATTAACTTGTATTCGATTCCAGTTAATGAAATCATTTTCAGGGCATCTTCTGTTTCTGATTTTGGAGTAATTGCAGTATCTGGCATAATCATTGCAAGGGTTTTTTCTTTGTGTTTTCTTTTTGCCAAATAAGTTAAGACCGCTGAATCAACCCCGCCGCTGAGACCTAAGATGAGGCCTTTTGCATTGCTTTTTTCTAATTGCTCTGAGAGAAACTCTTCAATTTTTTTTATGATTGATGGATAATCTTGATTTTTAATATCATCAATGATCTCTTGATTCAATAATTAATTTTGATAAACAGTAAGAATAAAAATTGTGCCTAATATTGAATCTAAATTAGTTCATTTTGAACACACGTCATTCAATATGGTAACTTGTTCATGTCAGTTTACACAATAATCTGTGCCAAACATAATCTTACCCGGAATAAGGGAAGAGGGATTTATCCATTTTCTTTTTGCATTAATTTAAAAATTTTCTAAATGATATTTTTTAATTAAATATCAACGTAGATGCCATCATCTCTGGCCTCTACAGGGTATGTTGCCAATTTTACGTCTTTGAGATAGTCTGTAAGCTCTCCTGTCTTTATGTTGTAATGCCAAAAATGCAATGGGCACTCTACTATATCACCATCAAGTTTACCCGGTGCAATTGAACCATCTTGATGCACACACAGATCATCTATGGCATGATATCCGTCTTGATTAAATATTGCAATTTGTCTTCCTTCGATTTTGAAAGCCTTGCCTTTTCCTGATGCGACTGCACCTTTATCTGCAATTTTTTTCCAAGCCATTGAAATTATGGTATTTTTGTCATTTATTTAGATTCGCATGATAGAATTTTATAGTGTTGAAAGTGGGTTTGGTTTATGAGTAAAGTAAAGTCTAGCTCTAAACTCATCAAAGAAGGAAAACTGTCTTATGAGTGGGCTAGATCTCATATGCAGATTTTGGATAATACTATTAATCGATTTAAGAAATCAAAACCCCTGAAAGGGATTACTCTGGGATTTTGTTTACACATTACAAAAGAAACTTCTGTACTTTTAATTGGTGCCAAGGAATTAGGTGCAACTGTTGCATGTTGTGGCGGTAATCCCTTAACTACACAAGATGACATTGCTTCATTTTTAGCATCACAAGGAATTCATGTCTATGCATGGCATGGACAATCTGTAAAGGATTATGACTGGTGTATTGATCAAGTCTTGAAACACAAACCAGTCATTCTAACTGATGATGGAGCTGATATGAATATCAAGGCTCACTTTGATAAGAGATTCAATAAAATGACTATTTTAGGTGCAACAGAGGAAACTACTGCTGGTGTAACCAGAATCAGAGCAGTTGAAAATCAAGGTAAGCTACGTTACCCAGTAATTTTAGTAAATGAGGCTTATACTAAACATATGTTTGATAACCGATATGGTACTGGTCAGAGTACTATTGACGGATATCTACGTGCGATGAATTTGCTTATGGCATCAAAACGTGTTGTAGTTGTTGGTTATGGAT
>JABDKK010000211.1 GCA_013002265.1 Candidatus Nitrosopumilus sp.
TTGGGCCGGTCGTCTAGTCTGGTAGGATAGGTGCATGGCATGCATCGGATCAAGGGTTCAAATCCCTTCCGGTCCACTTTATTTCATTATCTTTAGCAGGAGTTTTTCAATTTCTGCATCGTTTTCAGCATTGATCTCTTTGATTTTTTCTGAGTCAATCTTAATATCCAAATCAATAATTGACTGCAACGCACTTTTTCTAACTTCTATGTTTGAATCAGATAATGAATTTAGAAAAACTTGTTTTGCTTGCTGTGCTCTTAGATGACCTAAAGCCCCTATTGCACAAGATCTAACCATTCCACTTTCATCATTTGCAAGCTTCATGATTTCTGGAATTGCGAATGTTTCATTTCTGTTTGCCAATACCAGTGAAGCAAATCCTCTGATGTTTTTGCTTTGTGATCTCAAACTCCTAATCAAATAATCTGTAATTTTATTTTTATTTAATATCAACGAGCTAAATGCCTCTCCTCTTACTTGAATATCGTCATCATTAAGATTTGAAATTATTTTTTCTAGGATTTCTGGATTATCATTATCAACTAGCATCTCTAGAATTTTGATTTTCTCTTTACTGTCCTCTGATTCTAAAGCTTTTAGAATATTTTCCATCTTCGAATCAAATCACTAATTCTGGTTAATAATGGTTAAAAATTTTCAAATTTTTTATCTCATACTGAAAAATCCCTTTTAGCTTTAAATTATCCTTAAATACCAAATTTCTCATGTCAAGCGAAGCCAGAGACACCATATTCATTGGTAAGAAACCATTGATGGCATATGTTACATCAACATTGATTCAATTGGCCAACTTACCAGCCGTCAACATCAAAGCTAGAGGACTCAGCATAGGCCGTGCTGTCGACGTAGCTCAAATCATTGCACGAAAGACAGAAAATGCAGGATACTCTATCGGAAATATCAAAATCGGCTCAGAATCTTTAGAGTCACAAGACGGTAGAACCAGAAACGTTTCAACAATAGAAATTGAAGTAAAGAGAAACGCAGCATAACTGCGCTTTACTTGTAATTTTTTCTTTTATTCTCTTTTAGAACTGCCGTACTTCTTTTCCATCTTTCTAAACTTGGAAAGATCAACTAACTCATTGAATTGATCAAAGTTCACTACGTTTTGTTTTGATTTTCTAGTAGTGCCTGTCTTTTTTAGCTCCTGCAAGATTTCCATTGTTGCAAATGTGTTTGCAAACAATACTGATAGAGGATAAAGAATAATGTTGAATCCCATCTTGTGCAAGGCATCAGCTGAGCTAATTGGGGTTGCGCCACCTTCTATCATGTTGGCTACAAGTGGGGCATTGATTGATTTTCCAATTACTTTCATCTCGTCAATTGATTTAGGAGCTTCAACAAATATGGCATCCGCCCCTGTTTTTTTGTTTTGTAAGCCTCGCTCAATTGCAGCATCCAGTCCTTCTGTTGCCCTTGCATCTGTTCGTGCAACGATGATGAAATCTCTGCTTTCTCTGGCATCAATTGCAGCTCCAAGTTTTTCAGTGTACTCTTCTTGTGAGATTACTTCCTTTCCGCTCATGTGGCCGCATCTTTTTGGCCATCTCTGATCTTCAAGAAATATTCCTGATGCGCCAGCAGTTTCCAATTCCTTTACAAGCTTCCAAACACTTAGTGCGTTTCCATATCCAGTATCAGAATCAACAATTACTGGAACCGATACTGCCCTGCAAATTCTTCTTGCATTATCTAGTGTTTCAGTTGCACCAATGAATCCATAGTCTGGCATTCCAAATAGAGTTGCAGATGTCCCATATCCTGTTTGAAACATTGCATCAAATCCGACCTTCTCTGCAATTTTTGCTCCAATTGCATCATAGACGCCAGGAATTACAAGTGGCTTTTTTGACTTTAGCATACTACGTAAATTTTTCATGAATCTTGTTTTTTCTGGAATTATTTATGACTTTAAGCAAGGTGATTTGACAAACAAATATGATTTCCAAATTTTCAATGGGATTTTCTTTGTTTATTGTATATTACTGTCACATCTTCAGCAAGTTTTTGATTTGGAATTATTATTCTTCCACCATTCTCAGTAAGTGCAATAATTTTTGTTAGATGAAGTTCAATGATGACTCCTTGCACATCTTTAATTGTAATTGAATCACCTATGTTGATATCAGAGCTGAAAAAAACACCTATTCCTGCAGCAATATTCTTTAATTGATGCTGTAATGCAATTCCAAATACTACCATTCCAACTCCAATTGAAGTAATTAACTCCAATGCAAATTCAAACAATCCTAGGGATGCCCCTAAATACGCAACTTCAGATATCACAATGAGGAGGGAAGCTATTCCTAATAGTTTCTGAGCCCCACTTTGATTCTTTATTTTTTTATTTATCACATACCTTGTAATGAAAAATAATGATACAGCAACAAAAAATGATACTAAAATTACATGATAAGTTTCAACCAAAATTTCCACTAGTTTTTGTGGTTTTCATTCTTTGTATCCCACTATTAATCTAAACGAAATCCTATTTTCGAAAACATGATTAAATATTTGACACAACATGATGAATACTGTTGGAAAAACCATCCATAACTGATACAATGGAAAAACATACCATGGAATTAGTGAAGAAATTTGAAAGTCAGGTGCCTCTTCATATCAAATCCTTTTCAGACTTTTCAAGAGAATATTTGAAATTATTAGAACAATCTTTTAAAATCAACTGTTCAGTTGAAAAGAAAATTTTAAGCAAAATGAGTGTAGATGAAAAAACAATCAAGCTTTTAGATGATTATTTAGAAGGTTCTTCCAAATTCTATTCATCCCAAATTGATATGGCAACTGAATTTTTCAAGGGATATCTCACTATGCGATTATCCATGATGGAGTCATATAACAAATTTGTTCTAGACTTTGCAAATCAAATTAAACCAGAAAAAATATCTACTGAATCTGAACCAATTTAGAAATACATCTATTTTGTAATGTAATATTTAGTTTAATGTGAGAATCTTATCTTATTTTTTAAAAAAATAGTTTTTTTGAGCAAATTTTGGCATGCCACAAAATGTCAGGTATAGACAAATAATTTTTTCTTGTTGGATAGTTATGCAAACTGCTACCCAGTGCAAAACCGTCCAAAAGTCATTCCTGCCATCAACTCTAGTTAGAGGAGAGAATCAAGCCTCTCTTCTAACTAGTGTTAATTCAATGGATGTGTTGGGTTTGACTTGGATCTTTACAGAAGATGAATTTCTGGCCAGTCAAAAATCACTTAAATAATTTTGATGAGAGAAAATATTACATGTCAGTTAAAATAAATTTTGTAGTATTTTTTGTCGCCTCTGTATTGATGCTAGGTGCAGTATCTGCTCCACTAAACTTAATCCAATCAGCTGATGCACTAAAAGGACAAGGAGTCCCATCGGGTAAATATGGTTCTGCCACAAAAGACATAGTTTGTGGAGATAAACTCTGTTCAGAAGTAAAGAAAGAAACACCAAAAAAAGAAGTAAAGAAAGAAGTTCCAAAGAAAGAAGGAGCTGAAAAGATAGAAAAGAAAGAAGCAGAAAAAAAGAAAATTCAAGACAAGGAAATGTCTGCACAAGCAAGATATGATGAAACAGCATTGCCTCCAAGAACAATAAAGACTGGAACAATCACATCCGTACAAGACCCAGGAAAAGGTCATGAGAATCATCAGCTAGCAATAATCCTGCCACCTTCTGATAAGGTATATCGCGGGATGCTAACATTTACTGCATCTGATAATGTTCAACTAGTTGCCCTACATGGACCACTAAAACCTGGTCAGGATAAAGGACAGGCCATTTGGACGCCTGATGGAAAAACAAAATACGCATTGACTCTCATTCCACTAAATGCTAAAGCAGGAACATGGCAATTTGCAGGAAATGCATTGGCAGTTCATACAATGAAAGATGAACCATTTACCTTATCATACTCTGTTGCATATAGAGAGAGAACCTTATCTGATAATGTAAAGAGTGAAACTATCACATCCGTACAAGACCCAGGAAAAGGACATGAGGGTCATCAACTAGCCATTTTGCTTGCACCAAGAACCACTGCATACTATGGAACTCTGGGATATTCTGCATCTGAGAATGTACAGCTTGTCGCATTACATGGCCCACTAACAACTGGACAAGAGCAACATGGCCAAGCAATTTGGTCGCCTGATGGAAAAATCTTCTATGCATTGACATTTGTAGATAAGGAAAACTCAATGGGAACCTGGCAATTTGCAGCCAATGCAATTGCACTTCATACCATGAAAGATACACCATTTACTGTAAGCTATTCAGTGGCTACAGGACAATAATACAATATTAGTAAATAGGATAAAAAATCAAAAAACATGAAAAAAACACTTTTGATTTTCACTATAGCAGTATTATCTGTATTTTTAATATCTCAAGCATCTTCAGATATTTTTGCAGATGTAATCTCTCCGAAAAAACAGATCAAAATTGGAATTGATCAAACAGAGATAATTTGTAAGGCAAATCTAGTCAAAGTTTACCGAATTAATTCAGACAGTGTTGATTGTTTTACACCCGAATCTGCCCAAAAATTAGTTGATATGGGACTTGCCCAAGACATTCCAAAAGACAAACTAGAGGCAAAAAAATCATTTAGAACCAATCAACCAATAGGCAAAGTGACAGGACTAGCTACAGTCAAACAATTTGGCTCTGAAGGCAAACTGTCAACTGATCCACGTGTTGTAGATTATCTTTATGTCTTTGATGCATGTGCAAATGAGAAAACCATTAGACTACCAGAAGTTCTTGTCACATCTGATAGTGAAGCTAAAACTGTAAAGCTTGCAAAAAAAATACTTGCAAATACATGCTATACTAGCTCAACAGTAATCAAAACAACAGATCCTGCTTCTGTCTCAGGTGTTCTAACCAACAAGGGACTAATTACTGATAAGATTACACAACTTGAATCAGCTGTCACAGATTTACAGCAACAACTTGATACAAAGAAAAAGAGTCTTGGAGAATTAACAAAATCTACTACATTGAGTGATGAGACAAAAAAGAAAGTATCTGATACAACAAGTGAAATTGTAAAGCTTAGAGCAGAACTTAATCTGGCAAAAGGAGAATTAAACAAATATCTTTATACACTTAATGCACCTCAACTAACTTCATCTCAGTTTGCCAAACAAAAACTATCATTTACTGGTGTTCCATTAAAGGATACATCAACTAGTATAATGAGTATATCCAGACAAACTGTAGGAAATACCGATTCTCCTGATACTACATCTGGACTAAAACTATACAATGTGGTCTTTGAGGCTTGTGCTGGAAATGAAGTGGTAAGAGCTCCTGAAGTAAAAATTACTTCAGATACTGAAGAAAAAATCATTCGTGTTTCAGAGAGGATAATTGCAAACTCTTGTCAAATGTCTGCTGGAAAAATAAACACAGTTGATATCAACTCCATTAAACTTGAATTGGCAAACAGATCTGATATATCTGCAAAGATTACCCAATTAGAGAAAAATATAGAGATGCTACTTGATGAGCAGAGTACCTACCAAATTCAGCTAAACAAACTTGTAGTTAAATCTGAAAGACCTGCAGATTTTGAACAAAAGGTTACAGAGTGGTCAACCAAGATAATCAAACTAAGAAATGACATTAGAGATGCAAAATTCCAACTCTATGGAAGCATATATGAAATTTACAAATCTCCATAATCTCTATTTCTAAAAATAACATCCTTTGGATATGTAAATGAGATTATTCTAGGAATCTAGAATAGCACTAAAGAATTTCCCAATGACTTAAAACAATTTTTTCAATAAAATCTGCAATGATAAAAAAAAGTCTGGTTATTTTCATAGCAGCAATCATGGTTGTTGGAGTAATAGGAACAAGTTTTGTTCCAGATGCTGATGCCCTAAAAAGCAAAAATTCTGCATCATCTAATGTTGACATCTGTGGATTGATGCTATGTTCTGAATATCCAGGTGGGAAAACTGCATATCAAGCAGAATGGGTTTCAATGTTTAGATCATCCGAATCTGTCACACAACAAGTTGTTGAAGAAACTATGGATAAACATCATGCTCCAGTTTCAGCTCACAACGTCGATGAAGAATTTCCTGAAAAACTAGATGTTTTTATCCACAAGTTTGAACTAGATAAAATCACCGCTGATGAAGCTATTGATGGAATCAAGGAAACTTATCATCAGTACACTGATGCAAAAATATCAAATGATATTATCAAAAATGTAGGGGAGAAACTGAATCTATACAAAAAAGGAATTTTGAATGCTGAAGACGCAGTTGAAGCAATTCACTTATCAGCTGAACCACAAAATGTCAACCTTGAGTACCAATCTGCATTAGATGAGGTTATCCACAAGTTTGAGCTGGATAAAATCACCGCTGATGAAGCTATTGATGGAATCAAGGAAGTACATGCTGGTTTTGTTGGACTCTATATCAC
>JABDKK010000025.1 GCA_013002265.1 Candidatus Nitrosopumilus sp.
GTGATACTCCCATCCTTGCAATATCATCAATTGGCATCCTCCCAATTCTTGCAATGATTACAAGAAGATTCATCAGTAAGTCACTGTTAAAACTGGTCAGATCATATGTGAGAAGCGCATCATTGTAACAATAGTTTGCAGTTTGATACAGAGTCAGCTGATCAAAATCCAATCCATAGTCTATCTTTTCTTTTCCAAGCAGCGCCTTTGATACACTGTTTAACGAAAAATCCGTATATTTTTGACTAAATGCATAGATTTGAAATGAACGATTAGATAAGGTTCTATACAAATCTAAATGAACCCCTTGTTTTAGTGTTGCAGAATCTCTCATCATGTAAAATGGATTGCTGGCATTGGGAATTCCGAGTCTCTCTGCTCTGTTGTACAGGTATGGCAAATCAAATTCATCGCCGTTG
Organism: Candidatus Nitrosopumilus sp.; assembly: GCA_013002265.1. Taxonomy (GTDB): domain Archaea; phylum Thermoproteota; class Nitrososphaeria; order Nitrososphaerales; family Nitrosopumilaceae; genus Nitrosopumilus. The sequence continues at coordinate 420 of JABDKK010000025.1, forward strand.
TATGTTACAACAAATGGGAAATCCTTGATGATCTCAAATGCGTCTTTAATCATTTCTTTTTCCTTTTCTACGTCGTAGAATGTTACCTTGATATTTTTCTCTAATTCGTTGACTCCAAGTTCGGTATCTTCTGTTTTTAGAACAAAGATTTGATCAAAGCCATTTGAACCCTTCAATCCAATTGCAGTAACCTTTTTTTCTGCAATTTTTGGGTCGGGGATTCTTCCTATCTCTGCCTCTACCTCAATGTCTACGCTGAGTCTTCGGATTTTTGGTATGGGCTGATTTAGTAAATCTGCCCATTCTGAGATAAATTTTTTAAATTCTTCAGCATCAACCATATTTTCACTGTCTACCTTATCCCAAAGTAAGCTCTTCAGAGCAAGTTTGACTTGATCAGATATCTCCAAATCATGAGGTTTTATTTTTCCGTCAATTACCTCGTAGTATTTTCCAACAATTAATCGTCTATCATAAAGATAATTTTCATAATATTTGATATCTGATTCCCATGTCTCAATTATGTTTCTGATGCTTTTATCCCCTGTGGTTCCTCCAATTGCCAATGGGTCTGCAACAGTAATCTTTGACATGTCAATTTCCTTATCCTTCATCAAGTCATATCTCTGTACAGTTTTGATTTCAATCACATCGTCTCTTTCCTGAAGGAATTCTAATTCGTCAGGTGCTAATCTGGAGTAACAATAAGGTTTGTGACCTGTTTCATCTCTCCAAATAATTAATTTTTCTGTTTTTGGATCATAGAATTTTAAAACTGCTGATTTTGAATTGTTGTCATATGCAGCTGACACCAGCATTGACGGTGGCATTGAATTAACATTTTTAGTTTCTATGTCTATTTGCATTTTCTCACACAGAATTGTCGTATTTGCTAATTAGCTCTTTTGCCCATCTTGTAATTTTGTCTTTATCTAGTTGAACCACCTCTACCCCTGCTTCTTTTAACAAATCAAAATCTGTTTCAGGGTATGAATCAAGGCAAATGAATTTTTTAATTCCAATAGTGATTGCCATTTTTGTGCATTCCAGACAAGGAACAAAGGTTGTGTAAAGAATTGCGCCTTTAATTCCTGCCTCTATTCCTAAAATTGCACAATGCATTATGGCATTTGCTTCAGCATGATTGCAAAGACATCTGTCTAATGAGGCACCAGATTCTATCTTACCTTCCATTCGCAATTGACATCTTTTACATCCTCCTTCAAAACAATTTTTGATGCCAGGGGGAGTTCCATTGTATCCTGTAGCTAATTGTCTGTTGTTTCTTACAATTACTGCGCCCACTTGTCTGGTCAAACAATTTGAGCGAAGTTTTGCCAATTCAGCTTGAAGCATAAAGTATTCATCCCAATTTGGTCTCTCAAAAGAACTGGTCACACAAATCTTGTTTGTCTGTTCAATATATGGATCACTCTGTGTCTTATTTTTATGCGATCAATTTTGAAAAGTTCCACATTATAGATGATTTTTACATAACATTCTTTTACTTTGATAATGATGACCATACAATGGCAAACTATACAACTCAAGTAAACGTCATTCACAAAAAATTTCAAAATGCTGTAAAAAAGGCAAACTCAAAAAAAGCCCTAAACAAAGCATACAGTGTTCACAAAAAAGATCATGAGCGCATATTGAAAAGCCACCTTCGTGAAGAGACTGCAATGATAAATAAAGCCAAGAAAAAGTTGGATTAAGTCTGTTTTTTTAATTTTCTTTTTTTATAATTCTATTCTGATTTCTCTTGTCGCTCTCTTAATTTTTTATTCTTCTTTCTTTACTCCCAGATCCAAGTCCCTTGTTTCATTGTGATTTTGAATTTTTGCAATATGGTCGTCCGAATTTTCCAGATGTGGAAAAAAATGTGCATGATTCTGTACTTTTGACATGCATAGTTGAGCAATAGATAGTATTTTGCTACACGAAAGCATAAAATCAATAGGCTGTGATTTTTAAGCGTAATTGATTCCATTTATAGAAAAAAAGTACATTCAAAAAAATTCCATAGAAAAAAGAGACTATCAGGTCAGTCTTGCAAATCAGGCAATTCAAGAAAACTGCATCGTAGTTTTGCCAACCGGTCTTGGAAAAACTGCAATAGCCCTACAAGTAATTGCAGAGTATCTATCAAAAGGAACTGGAGGAATCTTATTTGTTGCCCCGACTCGCGTATTGGTAAACCAACACTATGAATTTTTAAAAAATAGTCTGACCGTTGATGACATTGCACTGATTACCGGAGAAGATACTGTTCAAAAAAGAACAAAGCTGTGGAACAATAGTGTCATCTGCGCTACACCTGAAATCACAAAAAATGATTTAGATAGAAAAATTGTTTCATCAGATCAGTTCTCGTTGGTAATCTTTGATGAGGTTCATAGGACTGTTGGTGATTATGCCTACTCTGGAATTGCTGAGAGATTTGAAAACTCTTCTGCACGGTTAATGGGAATGACTGCCACTCTTCCAAGTGAAAGAGACAAAGCAACTGAAATTCTCACCAGACTTCGAATCTCAAGCGTGGCAGAGAGAACTGAAGAAAGTCCCGATGTAAAACCATACACTCAGGAAACAAACACCGAATGGATCAATGTGGATCTGCCTCCGGAGCTAAAAGCAATTCAAAAATTACTAAAACTAGCTTTGGATGAGAGATACGAGGCACTTCGAAAAAATGGAATAAAACTTGCTGAGCAACAATCACTTTCAGCATTACTTCGAATCAGAATGTTTGTTCTAAACCAAAATAGGCGTTCTGCAAAACCCCTCTTTACCGCAATTAGAATCCATTATGCTCTAAATATTTTAGAAGCTCATGGCATAACTCCTTTTCTGAAATTTTGTGAGCGAGCAAGAGAAAAAAAAGGCGCAGGTGTTAAAGATCTGTTTGAAGCAGATCCAAATTTTACAAAAGCAATTCATCTTGCAAAAGAGGCACAATCTAGGGGTGTTGAGCACTCTAAAATTCTCAAATTAAAAGAAATCTTAGAATCCGTTCCAGGAAAAGCTTTGATCTTTACAAGCTATAGGGACTCTGTTGATATGATATACAAAAAACTAACCGAGCTTGGAATTTCTGCGGGCATTCTTATTGGCAAATCTGGAGAAACAGGACTCAAACAAAAAAAGCAGATTGAGACTGTACAAAAATTTAGAGATGGTCAGTTTCAAGTATTAGTTGCCACTCGTGTTGGAGAAGAAGGATTAGATATTGCTGAAGTTAACCAAGTTATTTTCTATGATAACGTTCCAAGCTCAATTCGTTTCATCCAAAGGAGAGGACGTACAGGAAGAAAAGATACAGGAAAACTTGTGGTACTTATTGCTAAAAATACTATAGATGAGACTTATTATTGGATTGGAAAAAGAAAAATGACTTCTGCAAAATCAATGGGTGATAAAATGTCCAAGGTTCTGAAGAAAAATCAAGAAATTAAATCCCAAAAAACCGGCCTTGATGCTTTTATCTAGATTTTTCTAAAATGTTTTCTATGAGTTTCTTTTTTCTCTGAATTACTCTGTTTTTCATTCCTGATTCCAAATGATGGATGCTGCTATTTTTTGATACTAGCATATTCTCTAATCTGATGTCAAATTGACTTTGAAGAAAATTCTCAAATCCTTCAAATCCTCCTTCAATCTCAAGATTGCCTAGGGATTCTTTTGCTAAATTGTTAATTGACTTTTCCAAATATTTGAGAATTTCTTCTAATGATGACTCTGATAGTACCATGTACTTTATTTGAGAAAAGATGAAAAAAATGTTGTGTATTTTGTTTTGTTTTAGACGTTGAAGTTGATAAGAATCTTCTAAAATATCATTTTCAAACAAATCACAAATCCCATAAAAAACAAACAAACCTAAAGAAATCAAAGAATTAATTCAAAAGGAAGAAACTGAACAAAGAAATTTGTTCTGATTTTAAGAAAATTAACTATAAAATCAATGAGTATATTGAATTCGTGAAAAAATCAAAACTGATTAAATGATTCTAGCCTAGTCTCTTGATGATGTGATACCCAAACTCTGTTTTGACCGGATTAGATATTTCCCCAATTTGCAATTTGAATGCAGCTTCCTCAAATGGTTTGACCATCATGCCTTTTGTAAAATAGCCTAGATTCCCATCTTTTTTAGCACTACCAGTGTCAATTGATAACTCCTTTGCAAGTTTTCCAAATTTTTCGCCATTTTTTATCCGCTCTAATATTGCTAGTGATTCGCTTTGTTTAGCAACTAGAATATGGGAGCATTTTACTTTGACTGCCATTTTCTATCGTTTTATTATTCCATGTTTTAATTATTTCTTCCAGTTCAATTTATGATGAGAGCATGTTGCTGTGGGGGATATAGTTAAGCGATGTTAATTCGCACCCACGTGGAAAAGATTGATTTGAAAATCACCAACTTCCTTGATTTTTGAAGTACTGTCTGGCGTAGAACTTATACGAACTACTTATGAATGATGAATAATCTCGTCCGATCGTGGTCGCAGTTATTTCTAGGCTGATGGTAATTCTTGTTTTTGCAGTTGCCTTGAACATCATGCTTCAAACCAGTTATGGTCAGACC
>JABDKK010000055.1 GCA_013002265.1 Candidatus Nitrosopumilus sp.
GTTTACGGATGAACCTGACATGACATCCCCTAGAATTTGTGACAAATCCTGCATTGAAGCATTTGCTTCTGGCATTATTCCACTAAGTGATGGACTGAGACCTTTGATGATTGACATACATGGACTAAGTGTAACTACAACATCACCTAGTTCTGAAACTGTATCTAGTCTAAGTTTAATCTGTTCCATACTTAGTTTTGCACCGCTAACCATGTTTTTCATCTTTCTGACTTGTGCTAGTTCTCCTGCATAAGCTTGGGCATAACCGTTTTTATTATTTCTCTGAGCATTGACAATTTTTTCAAAAATAATGTCGTGTTTTTTCTTTAATTTTTCATCAATAGAATCTAATTTTGAAATTTGGAATTGTAATTTTTTTTGAGCAAAATCAATTTTATTTTTAAGTGGTTCATCAGGCCTTACTTTGCCCATAAATTTTTGTGATATACTTTCTCCTTCTGTTTTATTCCAAGAATTACTAATCATGTCTTATTTTTCCTTGATCATTGTAGAAAATTTTCTTTTAAACAGATTTGTCACTGCAGATCATGTAACTGAAGTGACAGATGCACATGGTTACACTACCCAAACGTGAATGTAAATATTTGAAATCCCTTGCCTTTGATCTTTATGTCCATAATGTGTGAGGAACTACTTTCACTACTAACAATATTGTATAGTCCTGGTTCTGAAACAATTAGATTATTTCCTTGGATGTCTTTTCCAGAATATTTCTCTGACAGTGGCAAACCATCAAGTAATATCTCTAATTCTGCGTTATTTGCAGTTACAATGTTTACTTCCTTTGCATTGTATAGGAGTTTAATAGAACCCTTTTGAGAAACTAATTCCATGCTGTCTTGTAGATTCTTCCATTCTCCAATAGGATAGAACTTATGAAGATCAAATTTTTCAGGTTCTGAGTATTTTATTGTCTTTTCAGGTTGGAATCCCTCTTGACTTCCTAATTGATTTCTATTTTGAGCAAAATGATATCCAAAATACAATTCAGGAGTTCTAAATAATGTATGTTCGAACTCGTTAATTTGTACAAGTGGAATTGCTGAAGCCATTTGAATTCCTATTGACAATGCCCTTTCTTCTAATAGTTTTTGTATGATTTTTTCAGTTTCTTGATATGCTCCCTCTCCAATATGATCATATCTGATGTATCCTTCATGATCTGCAATGTACTTTCTAGGCCAGTATCTATTTTCAAATGCCTTCCAAGTTTCCATTTCATTATCTAACACTACGGGATATTCAATACCGTATTTGCTAATTGCCATTTTTACATTATTGGGATCTTTTTCAAATTCAAATTCCGGTGAATGAATACCAATTATTAATAATCCTTGATCAGAATATTTTTCATTCCATGCAGTAATGTATGGAAGTGTTCTAATGCAGTTGATACAACTATACGTCCAAATATCATATAGTACTACTTTGTCTTTAATTTCATCCCTTAATTCTTCAGAAGATGTGTTTAGATAGTATTCTATTCCAACTAGGTCTGGAGCTTTTTTGAATCCTGATTTATCAATTTCACCAGAAGAATCCGTATTCAGACTAGTTGAATTTTGTTCTTGATCAAGCGATGAAAAAATTACACTCATTATTCCTATTCCTGTAGCAATAACTATGCCAAAAATCAATGCCGTTTTAAATTCCTGTTTCATGTTATCATCCTAAAAAAATTAATTCATTTAGTAGTGGAAAATTAGCAATATATGCTAGCTGATTTGTAAATACTAGGATTCCCAAAATCACAATAAATCCACCAAGAATTAGATTAAAGTATTTTAGATGTTTACTCATCAAACGAATTATCTTACTAGCTCTTGAATAAAAAACCCCGATTAGGATAAATGGAATTCCTAAACCCATTGAGTAGACTAAAAGTAAATTAAATGCAACTGATGGCGTAGTTGCTGCAAGTGTTAGTATTGTTCCAAGAATAGGACCTACACATGGAGTCCATCCTGCTGCAAATGCTAGACCAAAAACAAAAGACATGGGATAACTTGCTTTAGATCTTTTAGGAAAGAATTTTTTTTCAACATTTAATTTGTTTATTTTAGTTGAAAGGAGTAAAAATATTCCAAAACCTACAATGATAATTCCTCCTATCTGGTTTAAACCATTAACAATTTCTCCAGTTGAAGTTGAAAGAACACTATTGATGATTACTCCTAGAGTTGAGAATACTACTGAAAACCCTAACACAAAAAATACTGAATTTATTATGATGTTGGATCTGTTAATTGCTATTGTTTTTGAGCCGTCTCTTTGATTTAACTCAGAAAGTGTTGTTCCAGAAATATAAGCAAGAAATGCAGGAATCATTGGTAAAATACAAGGAGCCACAAATGATCCAAGTCCTGCAAGTGCGGCCACTGCAAGAGTAATCTCTGTCATAAACCTATTTTACAATTTTTCCTTTAAAGCCTTCTTCCAATTCTTTTCCAAATACCATTGCAATCCGTTTTTAACTAGGTAAATGATTTTTTTTATATGAATAAACGTTTCATTATAGTGGGTGTTGCACTAGGAATAGTAATTGCCATAGCAGTAATTATTGGCTCTCCTGCAATTGGTGGCTTTGATTCTATGCGATAATCATAAAAATTTCGTGAATCCTTTCTCAAAAATTTCAAGTGCATAGTCGATGTCAGATTTTGTTAGCCACGCAGTCACAGAGATTCTTAATCTGGCCTGATTTTTGGGCACAGTTGGAAATCTAATTGGTTGAACAAATACTCCGTTAGTAAACAAAAATTTGCCAAAATCCATGGCCTTTTTTTCATCCCCTATAATTATTGGAACTATTTGTGTTTTGGAGTTTATCTCATAACCTATTTCTTTCAGGCCTGATGATAACTGATTGGTGTTTTTTTCTAGTTTCTTTTTTTGTTTTTCTCTATCACTATGAATTCTTATTTTTGCATGATGAATTAAAAATGAAGGTAGTGCTGATGTATAGATAAATGATTTTGATTTGTTAATACATAAATCAATAACATTATTTTGTGATGCAATATATCCTCCAAATGATCCTAATCCTTTACTTAAACTGCTAATATACAAATCAATTTTTTTTGCAACATTAAAATAATTTGGTGTCCCTTTGCCGTCTTTCCCAACAACAAAGTCTCCATGAGCATCATCCACTATTGTAACTGCGTTTGTTTTTTGAGAAATTTCTGTAATTTCTTTTAAAAATGAAAAATCTCCATCCATACTAAAAACCCCCTCAGTGATCACAAACTTGTTTCTTCCTTTTTGTTTTAGTTTTTTTTGTAAATCTTGCATGTCATTATGTTTGTAAATAATAATTTTAGCATCTGATAATTTACATGATTCAATTATACTTGCATGGTTTAATTCATCACTTAGAATTAAATCTCCTTTATTGGCAATTGATGAAATAGTTCCCAAATTTGCCATGTATCCAGTAGGGTAGATTAGACTATTTTGTTGTGATTTATGCCTAGCAAGAATGCTTTCTAATTTATTATATGATTCATCATTACCTGATACTAACCTTGAACTTGATTGCAACTGATCAATCTTAATTTTTGTTACTGGAATCCCAAGATAATCATTAGAGCATAAGTTTAGTAATTTTTTTCTACCAATAATTATGTGTGATTTACTTGCCTTTCCATAGCGTAATTCTCTGTAGAGGTTGTTTTTTCTTATTTTTTCTAATTCTGAATCAATAAAGTTTAGTTTATGCTTTGAGGCCAATCTTCTCTATCATTTCACGGTCTTTTTTAGCCTCATTTCCACCTAATGTCAAATACCCTGATGTGATTATTCCGTTAGCCCCGCTTTGAAGTAGTTCTTCACCTGAATCATCCAAATTAGTTTCTCTCCCTCCAGAAATTTTGATAACTGATTCGGGTAGAAGGAATCTGATAACTGCAAACATTCTAAGAATCTCTGAATTATGAATTGGTGTTTGTAATTCTAATGGAGTTCCAGGAACTGGAACAAGAATGTTAATTGTGACTTCTTCAGGATAAATTCTTGACAACTCCATTGTCAATTCTAATCTTTGCTCTCTTGTCTCACCTAGTCCGATGATTCCTCCGGTACACAACTCCAATCCTGCATCCCTTGCAATTTTTAATGTCTCTAATCTGTCCTCATATGTATGAGTAGTACAAATTTCCGAAAATTTTGATTTTGCAGTTTCCAAATTATGATTATATCTTTTAACCTTCAATTCCTTTAGTTTTTTAGCCTGTTCCTTTGTTAGAAAACCCAAACTACACTCCACACTAATTCCCACCCTTTCATTAATCTCAGAAATGATATTGCATACTTTTAGAAAATCTTTTTTTGATGGTTCTCGCCATGCTGCTACCAAACAATAGGATTCAGCACCTTCGTCTTTTGCTTTTTGTGCTTTTAGAACTACTTCTCCTGGCGATGGTAATTGATATGTCTCAATTCCAGTATCAAAAAATGCTGATTGCCCACAAAATGTACAATCTTCACTACACGCATTTTTTTTAATATTGTTTAACTGTTCAACATCTACTTTCTCACCATTAAAATCTCTGGTAATTTCATTTGCACATCGTGCTAAATCTTTTAAATTCTCATCAGGTATGTTGAATAATTTTTCTGCATCATCAGATGAAAGTCCAATTCCTGCAAAAACTTTTTCTTGACATTCTTCAATAAATTCTAACGAATCCATAATTTTATTCGATATTATTCCATTTATAACATTGATAATGGTGAAAAACTTTCCATTACCATCTTAGAAAAACCGTTAACCTCCATACTATAGTGGGTTAACAATGGATTTAAAAAAGTTAGTTTTTAAATTATTGAGAATTTTTTGGTCATTTTGGTTCTTCATATATCAAAAATATTCTATAGAATTTGATGCAGAATTTAACAATGAAACTTTATTCTATCCAAAACTTAACCCAAAATCGGTTATTTTACCTTAAATCTATCCTTTGTGATTGGGTTACACGCCAAATACTATTTGCCTAGTATTGGCTTAAATCAGAAATTCAAACCAAAATTTGAAGAGTTATCTTTTCTATCTTTGAAAGGACATGACTTTCCCTCACCTTCCCCATCTTTACCATCGGGCATTGTATCAGTACTTTGAGCAAATATCGAATCAATAGGAACAGCAATAGCAAATATTGCCAACACGACAAGCGAAGACATGACAATTTTTGAATTCATATGATTACTAAGTGGTTTTAAAATTTAAGGTTTGATGTCTGGAAGAGTAGTAAAAGCAGAATTTACTTCTCTAACTATATCTTGAGCATTAGCATCTCGTTCTGCAGATATTAGGACAAGGTATTCCTTTGTTGGAATACTAATCATAGTAACATTAGTGCGTCTAGAAACAATATAATCAATAGAGCCTAGTTTTTCATCAAAATCCTTTCGCATCATGTATTCTAGCATTAGTTGAACATACATTCTACGATTTTCCTTATCTGGCAGAAAAGACGTCACACCGTCTTTAAAATTACCTGCAATCTTCCTGCCCATGTTGTTAATTACCCCAACAAATCGAATTTTTGGCAGTTCTAGAATTTTTTTACAAGCTTGCTCAAATTTTATGATTTCATCGGAAGACATGACTTATTTTTACACATTATCAAATAAAAACATCCTCTCACAATGTAATATTTTTTATCAATTTAACAAACCTGCTTAATTTCCCATTTGTCATTAACCCACAATCCAACTACACAATAGAGACTTTCAATTTTATAAGGATGTGTATATTTATTGTTTATTCTGGCTTTGGTTGTTTTTTGCCTCATTATACAGGTCTTAAAATATTGAGATTAACAATTCTACTTCATGTTTTTCTCAATGCTCAATGTCGTGAATTTTTTACTATCGTAGATTTTGTAAATGATTCCAGAGATTCATTATTTTTCTCTAAATGATTCCTTTGATCTTCTAATCTTGTTTAACACCATGTGTGCCCTATTGATAGAAAATTATCTAATAAAGGAGGTTTTGCTGTCAATTATAACAATAATGGATTAGTTAATCTTCCTAATTGGGGGGAGGGTTAACAGCTAAATTAATTGAGATTTTGCAGAATTTATTGTTTTAACCACTTTGCCCATAAGTAAATCTAATTCGTTTTCAGTTATGTATAAAGGCGGCACGATCATCACTATATTTCCTAATGTTCGAAGGTATATTCCATGTTTTTTGCCCTCTTCAAAAAATATCTTATTGATTGACTTTTTTGGATTAATTGGAGTTTTTCTGTTTTTATCTGAAACAAGATCAATTCCCATAAGCATTCCCTTATGTCGAATATCTCCTACAATATCTATATCTGAAATTTCCTGATAATATTTTTCAAAAACTTTTGTAGTTTTTTGGATTTTTGCAATTAGGTTCTTTTTTTGGTACATTTCCAGATTTTCATTGGCAATTGATGCTGCCATAGGATTCCCCGTGTATGTATGTCCGTGAAATAGGTGCTTCCATTCCTTAAATTCTCCTAAAAATGAATCATAGATTTTTTTATTTGCTAAAGTTGCTGCCATTGTTAGGTATCCTCCAGTCAACATCTTTCCAAATGCAACAATGTCCGGAATACTTTTCTGATCTTGATATTGAATCATAGAACCCAATCTTCCAAATCCTGTAGCAATCTCGTCAAGAACAAACAATACATGATATTTCTTACAAAGTTCGCTAATTTTTTTTTGAAAACTATCTGGATAAATAATAACTCCACCGGCAACTTGAGCCCCACTTTCCATCACAAATGCAGCAACATCGTCTTTTTTTGCAAATCTTTTTTCTATTTTTTCTATGCACTGGTTTTGATACTCATGAAATGTCAATCCTTTTGGAATTCTGTAACTATTCGGAACGTCAAACTGAATTGTAGAAAATAATTGCTTTTTAAATTTTTGAAAAAATTCAGGAACATACCCTACCGACATTGCTCCAAACGTGTCTCCATGATATCCGTTTTTTAATGTGGCAATTTTTCTTTTTTTGGGTTCTCCAATATTTTTCCAATATTGCAGAGACATTTTGATTGCTATTTCCATTGCAGACGATCCATTATCTGAAAAAAACACTTTGTACATTTTAGGGGAAATGCTTACAAGTTTTTTTGCTAATTTTTCTGCTGGTTCATTTGTAAGATTAAACAATGATGAATGTTGTAGTCTTTTACTTTGGTTTTGCATGCATTTTATCAATTGTGCATTTGAGTGACCCCATACATTGCACCACATTGATGCAACTGCATCAATCATTTTATTTCCTTTAGAATCTGTTAACCATACTCCCTTGGCACTTTTAATTTCACTAAATGAATCCCATTCTTTCATCTGGGTGTTTGGATGCCAAACATAACTTGTTTTGTTCAAGTATTTTTTGTATTTCTGATCTTCTTAATAATCAAACGGTAAGATTAATCAGGCAATGATCTGAATGTAATTCATTGAAATCTCTGTTTATTACTGGTACTGATACTGATGTTGGAAAGACATACGTGACTGCGGGATTGACAATTACTCTTAGAATGATGGGAATTGATGTTGGGGTGATGAAGCCATTTGCAGCAGGAACTGACCAGAAAAAAGGATACAAATCTGAAGATGTTCAAATATTATCAAAGGCCGCACGGGTAAGTGATCCTGAAAATTTAGTTAACCCTCAATTTTTTCCAATTCCTGCATCTCCATACACTGCCTGGAAAACTCTGAAAATTAAACCAAGGATTAATTCTGTAATAACTAGTTTCAAAAAATTATCAAAACTGCATGAGACACTGTTGGTTGAAGGAATTGGTGGAATAATGACTCCTATTCTTAAAAATTATTTTGTAACTGATTTAATAAAAGAAATGAACACTCCTGCAATTATTGTCACACGAACTAAAGTTGGAACTGTTAATCACACCATAATGACTATCAATATGTGCCAAAAATACAAAATTCCTATCAAAGGAATCATCATTAATGATTTTGATTCTGATGGTTATAAAATAAATGAACTCTCTCGTGATTTGAAGAACTTAACTGGAGTTCCAATTTTAGGCACAATTCCTTTTATCGAAGACATGAGTGATTCTTCTATGTATAAAATTTTCAAAAAAAATCTTAACATGAAATTAATTTTAAATTGAATCAAATGACATTTCAAAATTATCTTTTTAAAAATTTGTGGCTTCAGGTAATAATTTCCTTGGTTGTTGGATTAGGAGTTGGGTTAATTCTTGGAGATGAGGTAGGTCTAGGTTTAGATGATGAAACTTTAGATTCAATGTCCTCGTATCTCAAAATTCCAGCAAACATATTTTTGAGTGTAATTTTGATGATTATAGTTCCATTAATTTTTGCATCAATTGTAGTTGCTATTGCTAATTTGGGTGCAAAAGAAAAACTTAAAACTCTGGGATTGGGTATTGGTGTTTACTTTGTAATTACTACCACAATTGCAATTCTAATTGCTATCACTCTTGCATCAATTATTGCCCCTGGAAGTATTTTAGATCTTACTGCTCTACAAGAGACACATGATCTTTCTGAAGCTGATTTGAAAGTTACAGAAGGCTTTTCTTTAGATGATATTCCTGATACAATATCGAATATTATTCCAAGAAATCCAATTGTTTCTTATCTTGAAGGACAGATGTTTAGCATTTTGATTATGGCAGTGATTGTTGGCCTGTCGATGGCTGCTCTTCCAAAAGATTCTATCAAACCATTGTTGGATTTGCTAGAATCTGTTCAAAAAATTACATTATACATTTTACTCATTGCTATGAAGATTGTACCGTTTGCAGTTTTTGGCTTGATTGTAGGAATGGTTGCCAAAGTTGGAGTGGAGACAATGGCTGGACTTGGAGTATATATGGCAACAGTAATTCTGGGTCTTGGAGCAATGCTTTTGGTATATGCAATGATCATAAAGTTTGTAGCAAAACGACCAATTTCTTCTACATTTTCAAAATTTCGTAATCCGCAAACATTGGCATTCTCAACTGCAAGTTCAATGGCAACAATGCCTATGACATTAAAGACCGCTGAAGAAGATCTCAAGTTAGATGCCCGTGTTTCAAAATTTGTAATCCCTCTTGGAACTACTGTGAATATGGATGGTACTGCTCTGTATCAAGTCATCGCTGTCTTTTTTTTGGCACAACTCTTTGTAATTGAGTTGAGTGTTCTTTCCATACTTGTGATTATTGTAACTTCTCTTTTAGCCTCAATTGGAACTCCTGCCGTTCCAGGGGCTGGAACAATTGTCTTGTCTACAATTCTTATCACAGTTGGTATTCCTCCTATTGGAATCTTATTGTTACTATCTGTAGATAGAATTTTGGATATGGTTAGAACTATGGTTAATGTTACAGGTGATCTTACAGCTAGTTGTGCATTTGATAGAATAACACGAGAAAAAACCTAAACTCTTAATATTTTGAATTTGTTTGTTCCCCCAACATTGCTAAATTGAGCAATATCAAAGATAATTTTTGAAAAAGTATTATTTTCTTTTGATAATATGTATGATTTTACATCAATGGTCACATCGTCTGATAGAACTACCCAAATGTTTTCTTTTTCCGGTTGAATTTTTTTTAATAATGTTATTTTTTCTTCAATGATTTTTTGATCTGATGATTTAGGGATGCATATCAGTAATGTCTTTTTTTGATCAATCTCAAGTGTTTTTGCATCTGGGATTAGAATATCTATCTCAATTCCTTTATACTCAATTTTTCTTTGACTTGTAATCAACGCATTTGTGAGAAGATAATGTAAAATTCCTGTTGCTAAACTTGCAACAACTTCTTCTTTTTTGCCCATAGTGAGTATTTTATCGTAGGATTTTTGGATAATATCATCAATTATCTGATCAAATTTTTTCTCTAAAATTAATTGTTGAATAATTTCTGAATTGTTGACATATTCAAATAGGTAATCCTTTACTGGGTTTGGTTCTTCCTTCATTATTCATTAAAGATGTAATGTCTTTCGCCTCTAGTTTCAGTTTGGGTGTTTATATCAACTAGGATGAATTCTTTTTTTGAATTTAGCATTGATTCTTCTGGAGTTAGTTTGTTTTCATGCAGTTCCTCGTATTCTTGCCATGTCAATTTTTTTCTAGGTCCAATTTCTATTTCCAAATTCATGTTTTTTACAATGTCTTTGTATTCTGGTTGTATCACACCGCTAAATACCATGGCACTGCTTCCGCTTCCATATGATCCAAATCCGACTCTTTTTGATTCTAGGTCAATTCCTTTTTGATATTCAAATTCTAAACAACTTCTAAATCCAAGATAAAGTGATGCAGTATACAAATTTCCAATCATGCTAGATGCAATCAATGAACTTGCAAGTTTTGATTCATAGACTTCTTGAAACTGTCGGGTTTTTGTAAAGATCTTTGTAAATTCATGGTCTTTTGCCATAAATTCTTCATCTCCTAATACTGATTCAATTGTTCCACGAGGATCTTTTGGAACAGGTTCATCCATTCCTATTTCTTGCAAAATTTTCTTCCATCTAGGTAATTGTCTCCATTCATGTCTAACCAAATATGCCAATGCCTTCTTTCCCATATTGCTATATGGCAAGTGCATGTTGATGTAATCCATATGATCAAGTATTGTTTCTCCATGTTCAATTTTGATTAGTCCTGAGGATGTCACTTTTTTCTTATATGCCTCTAGTGCTTTTCGAACTTGAATCATGTAAAGTAAATTAGAATATTGCCCATGCACGATTGGCGTTTCTTTTCCAAACGGTCTGTAAAAATCATATTCGTCTTTAATTGATGTACTAGTAACTCTTGGATCAAATGATAATAATCTGGGATTGTCATTAAGCAGCATTACAACTGCTCCTGCACCTTGTGTCATCTCTCCACTGGAACCCATATCATATTTTGCAATATCTGATACTACAACTAGTGCATGCTTTCCTTCAGCTTCTCCTGCTCTAATCCAATTTGTATTGTCATAAAGTGCGTATGAGCCACTTACACATGCAAATTTTGTTTCTACACCGCCGCAGTGTTCAAAGGCACCTTGTCCGTATACTTGTTCTAGCATCCCAATAACGTAAGAATTCATGGCCTTTGATTCGTCAAACGCTGATTCAGTTGAAACATATAATCTTCCAATATCTTCAGGAGATAGTTTGTTTCTCTGCATGATTTTCAAACAAGCATTTGCTGCTAAACATGCTGGATCTTGGTTAGCATCTACTATTGCCATTTGAGAGATTCCTAAACCTTTTTGCATCTTTATAGGATCAAGTCCTCTGGCTGCTGCAAAATCAGCTGCATCAATGTATAATCTTGGTATGTATATTGCAATGTCGTCAATACCTGCTGCCATAAGCTTTGGCTCCGATATTTGACTAATAAGGTTATTGTGTGAATTCTAACTGACTAGGAAGGAAATTTTCCTACTTTTTTAAAATTTTTTTTATGTTTGATCGCTGATTTATTTTGCAAGTTCAATCTCGAAGATGTTTTCAAAGACATCATATGGTTGTGCTCCAAAAATTCTTGTTGTTTTACCATCAGGGCCAATTACAAAAAATGCAGGAGTCCCAGTCAATTCAAGTTTTTTTGCATCATTATTACTGACAAGAATTGTTTTTGAATGTACTCCGTCTATCATGCATTGGGACCACTCATCAATATCTAATCCAACATCTTCTGCAAATATCAAGAGATTTTCTGGGGAGGCCCATCCGTTATTTTCTCCAGTCCAATTTGAATACAATATGTCATGATATTCCCAAAATTTTCCCTGGTCATTTGCACAATGTGTTCCATGTGATGCATTAACTGAATCGGGTCCAATAATGTTGTAATCCTTGAAAATCATTTTTACTTTGCCCGTATCCACATAGTTTTTCAAAATTGAATCTTCTGTTGTGTGAAAGAAAACATTGCAGAAATGACACTGATAATCTCCAAATTCTACTAGAGTAACTTTGGCATTAGGATCCCCCAGTATAGGTGATCCATTCAGTAAAAATGTCTCCATGGTGATCTGTGTAGGGCCAATTTCATCAATTTTTGGGGTTGGTTCCAAAACTAGTTCTGGC
>JABDKK010000057.1 GCA_013002265.1 Candidatus Nitrosopumilus sp.
CAGCCTGGAGCACCAGAGCCTTCTGCAGCAGATATTGTAACTTCTGCAAATGCTGGTGTGATACCTACCATAAGTGTAGCAGCAAAAACTGCGGCTAGTGGAATTGCCGTCTTTGCATGTATTTTCATTAACTAACACCATTTAGACAAAGATAAAAAACTTGATGTTTACAATAACGTAATGTGCTAATTGCACAGTCTTCATTCTACAGTGGAGAATTTTTTCCTCCATCGTAGTATCTTTATGACAAAAGTAATATGAATTTGAGTGCAAATCAAGTTTAGCATTCCATATACTTTACAATTGTAAATTCATCTTAAACCATTAGGCACAAAAAACAATTTAGAATGATTCCAACAAGAAATGAAATTCAAGAATTTGTCATTTGTAAACTATCTCCATTAAATATGTCTACAAATTTTTTTCATTATGGCAGGTTCTAGAAATATTCCATCTTTAGAAGGCATTGCCAGATTTTTTGAAAAGAACGCATCAAGATTGAAAATAAAAAATAATTCCCCTACACGTCACCTGTTTGTAGGCACTTTTGCAATTTATCTAACATTTCTCTTCTGGAATGCCCATCATGAATGGGATGATGACATGAGGTTGTGGAGAGCATTTGGGGATGCGGGATATTCCTTTCTGTTTATGACTTTGATCATTGGTCCTGCAAGTAAGATATGGCCAAGAACCAATTTTCTATTGACATGGAGGAGAGAATTTGGCATATGGTTTGCCGTTATGGCAGTCACTCATGGAATCTTGATTGCAAATGGCTGGGCACAATGGGATGTCGCCAAATTTTTTGGATATGAGTTTGTGCCTCAGTTGGGTAGAATAGTACGACTAGAGCCGGGGTTTGGGCTTGCTAACACATTAGGATTTGTGGCATTCTTGTGGATTGTAATTCTTGCATTTACATCATCAGATAGGGCAATGAGATGGCTTGGAGCATCGTCTTGGAAATGGATTCACACTGGTTCCCACATTATTTTTTATCTTGTGGCTATTCACACCTCATACTTTCTTTTTCTACATTATACTGAATCATTTCACAGAGTTGTTCCACCACAAAGTACATTTGTGATTCCATTTATTGTGATGAGCATTGCAGTTATTGTATTGCAAATTTCATCGCACATCAAAGTGGTAAGATCAAAGAACAAGCGACAAGTTAAAAGATAACTTATTTTGATATTGTCAAGTGATCCTACACAATCTTGTTTGCAAAAAATTAACTTGTCAAATGTAAAGTTCAATTTATAATTTTTACAATTAACAACTTGGAAAACAAAAAAAATATGTACAAAAGTATTTTACAATTGTAAAATAACATCTTAAATTCAAGACATACAAACTTTACAATTGTAAAGTCCACTGTTGATGTATCTGGTTGTGTACATGATAAAATAGAATGTATCTCAAACAAATACACAAACCAAATACGATTCAAGACATCACCTACTGGGGAATACGAGCATCGGTAGGAGTGATCTTCATCGCATATGGCATACAAAAGTTTGATCCAATATGGAAACAACATCTGATTGGTTTTGGATTGCCCCCAGAACTGCAAATCCCAATAGCCCTGGCTGAAGTCATCGGAGGCGCATTTCTAATAGTTGGCTTTATGACAAGAATCACAGGAGTGGTTTTTAGCATAATTCTACTTGATGCGATATTTCATATCCGATGGGAAAACGGATTCTTTATTGCGCAAGGAGGTTGGGATTATGACCTTGCACTTCTTGCAATGATGCTTTTTGTCATTGTAACAGGACATGGAAGAATATCCATCACATCAATACTGAGAATTCCAAAGATTCTCCAGTAATTTTTTATTTTACTAACATACGGTTGATGAATTTCCTTAAAGATGGATGTTTTTTATCGAATATGATTATTCCAAAAACTCACGATGTTTTGTCCACAATCCAAGAGAATTTTGAATCTTCAGTTATGCCAAACCTGTCTGCAAACCCTGCAGTCGCCTCAAAAACATAGAGGGCTTTTGCTCCGGGATCATATATGGTGCAGTATTCGGGTTCCGTACTACATGGTGGAACGTCTCGTTTGATATGTACTGCATTGCCATTCTCATCAAACCAGATGATGTCCAATGAAAATCCCATGTTGTACATCCAGAACGCATAATTTCCCAATTCTTCATAAATGAATAGCATGCCTTGGTCATACGGCGTCTGTTCTTGAAACATCAAACCCCTGTCTCGTTTGACAACCGTATCTGCTATTTGTACATCAATTATTACATCATCAATCTTGATGGTATCTGAATAAAATGACTGATCTCCGACAGCAACTACATCATAATCTGAGATTGTATTTTGAAGTACCAGCATCGCAACTACAATAACTGCTAATACTGGAATGATTATCAAGATCTTGTTATTCATATACCTTCAATGTCAAGTTATTTTCATACATAATTACTTGCCTCTTTCCAAAATGTTTTGAAAAAGACGGTCCTTATTGTACAGGTAAAGAAAATATTTCATTGGTAGATGATGTGACTTGTTTTTTATGTATATCATGGATTCATCATTTGATGCATGTTATGACCTTTCATCAATTCCTGCATCTGGTCCATGTGTTGTTTCATTAGTTCCATTAGTTGTTGGTTGAACTGCTCATCATCTAGGCCTTTAGATTGAAGTTTCTGCAATTGTTCTCTATGTTCAACCATCAATTCAATCATTTTATCTCTAGTTTCAGGATCAGCCATCATTTGCATCATCATGTTGTCCATACCATGATTCATCATACTTCCTTGATTCATCATCTGTCTCATCTGCTCCATCATCTCCGCATTTTCTGTCATGTGTCCCATCATTTGCAGCTGCATTTGCTTGTCATTCATCATGACAGATAGCATCTGCATCATAAAATCATGGTCCTCTTTCATAATCTGTGCCATGTGCTTGACGTGTTCTGGACTTGACATCCACTCTTTGACCTGTTCAGGATTTTGGGTGATTGATTCAATCATCTGTTGTCTGGTGTTAGGATCATCCATCATTTGCGGAATAGACATAGAGTCGGAGTTCATCATGTACGGCATGCCGCTACCCTGCAATGCAGCATAACCTATGCCCATCCCAGCAAAAAAAACACCAATAGTAATTCCAATCCATATTCCCTGACTAACCATTTCTACAATAGTGTAAATTTCCACATATTAAAGAAAAGCACCTTACAA
>JABDKK010000075.1 GCA_013002265.1 Candidatus Nitrosopumilus sp.
GCAATCACAGGAACACAGATGTGTTTTATGGTTATTCATACAATCTATACATTCGTAATGTTTTCTTGCCTCACATGCAGCACATATCATCTTAATTTACTAGAACATAAGATGAATTTGAATTTTATCTAAATTAGAGCAATTCAATACCTAATTTCACTTCTTCCAAGGATATTCAGTTAGATCAACATATCCTTGTGGATCTAGTTCCTTTGTAAAACCTCTGTCGATGTTTATAAAATAAATGGAATGAATAGTGGCATTTAGAATATCATCATACACAATTGGAGGATTTTTGTAATATCTATCACACAGATCTTTAATTTTTAAAATATCTTCTTTTTTCTTGCACTGGGAGGGAGTTGAAAAATTTTGGATATGGGCAAAAATCCGATGGCAGGAGTCGCTAATGAAAATTTTGAGCAATGTTGAGTGTATCTTGAAATCTTACTCATTGTTCTTGCAGCGTAGTAATCCAGAGCATCCATAGCATGTTCTGAAGAGGTAAAACCTGCTTCAATTTCAAAAATGGTGTTTCTACCTCCTTTTTTTGCAAAAATATCGCAGACGAAACTTTGGACTTCTTTTTCTACGTCAACCACATATCCGCAAGAAATCAGACTACTTGCGCATATTAATTCCAAAATAGAATGGTTGATTTTTACTAGGTTTTTTGATACATGTCAATTAATTGATTCCTAATATAGTTCAATTTTGAGACATCTTTTGGATTAAGATTTTGGAGAGTTTTTCACCCATCTTGCTTGCATCATTTTGGAATTTTTCCAAATCAATGATTCAAACTAGGATAATTTTAGCAGTTTAAGAGTGAGTTATGAATGACTGATATAAAAATAAGTCAAAATTGCTCAAAATAAATTGAAAAATAGCGAAATTTTCTTCATACCATGTCTTAACAGCAAAAATTAGAAGATGAAACATGCTCAAAAACAAGGCAGTAATTGTATTCTTATTTTCAATAATGATGCTTTCATCATTCATTCCACACTCTGAGGCAAAGCTTTGGGAATTAGTTATTGATTTGAATGTTGAAAAGGGTTCAATCCATTCGGGCGAATCTGTAATTATTACAGGCAAAGTAGTTGATCATTCCTACAAGCCAATTAGAGGGGCAGAGGTACTAATTAGATCCGGTTCGGATACGACAAAAACATTTACCGACCCTTGGGGAGTTTTTAGAGGAGAATTCAAAGATTTTCATAGAACCCCGGGAACATATACTGTCAATGTTGTTGCATCATGGTATGGAATGACAGGATTAACCAGCACCCAATTTCAAGTAAAAGGAGAAATTTCACAGATTACAGTTCTCCAAGAAAAATTAAACACGGAGCAGGCAATAAGATATCTTGGAGCAGATGAAAAGGATTTTCTTAAAGATCCTATTGGGCAAACTTTGTTCAAATATTATCACGGATTATTGAACAATCTTGTCTTAGAGCAAAAAGAAGACAGAGAGAGAAACCCAGACCAAACATACGTCGAACAACAACGAAAAATTTCAAATGCATTAAGAGAGCAAGCCATAGTTGAATTTAATCCACATCCCGGAACTTATGGTGGATATCAGTATGAAGATTACATAAATAATGTCAACCCAGAGATTAGAGAATTGATAGGAAGCCAGCTAAACTTTACAAAGAATAATTTTGAACAAGCACAAACAATCAGAGATCAGATTCTTGCAAATGGAGGAACCTATGAAGAAGCTAGAGCAGCATATCTCAGTTTATTGACAATTTCCAAAGAGACACTAGAGGAGTTTAATCAAAAAATGATTAATGAAAAAAATGAAAAGATTTCTAAAGAAAATCAAACTGATGTAAGTTCTGAAAACCAATGAACAATTGATAACTTCTACGCGGGCCTTATATTCAAAATTACATAAAAACCATTAATGAAGATAGATATTCCATTACCCTGTCCATCTTGTGGAGGGAAGATGTATTCAGTATGCTATGAATCAGCATTTACACTTCTAAAAAAGCGAAGTTGGCAAGTGTGTAAAGAGTGTAGTTTTGAGAGAAACTCCGAAGAATTCAAAAAATCAATCTGCTGTGCATAACAGGATTTCATATTTTTTATTAAATTTTTTATTTAATCATATTAATGATTAATCATATACCATTAGATTTTTTTCCTCAAGCAGGTTATGGATTTGATGAACAGAGCGATGAATCTCTTTTTCAAGTTTTGCGCCAACACAAACAAGTTTTCCGGATGCAAAAATTAGAATCACAGTTTTAGGGTCAAGCATTCTGTGAATGAGCCCAGGAAATTGTTCTGGTTCATACATACTGCGTGGAAGAGTCCGTGCAGCCTGTTCCAAATTTACCTTCCCACCTAAATTAATGGAGGAAACGATGTTTTGAATTGTAACTATTGGGTCATTTTTTATTTTGACTTTGCCTTTTCTTAGAATTCCAACAACTTTATTGACAGCAGTTTCAGCTAGTTCATGGGATTTTGCTCCTGTGCACACCATCTTGCCAGTACTAAAAAGCAATGTAGCAGTTTTGGGAGTTCTGAGTCTAAATACTGCCCCTGGAAACTGTTCTGGATTATACTCAACATCAGGAAATTTTTTTGTGATATCTACAAGATCCAGTTTTTGGTCAATGGTAGCAGAAGCAACGACATTAACTATTGAAATTAGAGGTTTAGTTTGAGTCATTCTTTATTATTTTTCTCAACCTATAGTTCCATATCTTGATCTAGTCTGAGACCTTTGTAACGATTTCTAATTGTAACTTCTGTAACATTTGCAGCTTCAGCAATATCTCGCTGAGTTCTGTCTTCACAATTTTTAACACAGGACAAGTATAGTGCTGCGGCAGCTAATCCCATAGGATCCTTTCCAGCAGATTCTTTATGCTCTTGTGCTTCTTTTAGAACCTTTATTCCATATCGTTTTGTTTTTTCAGAAATTCCAAGTTTACTTGCAATTCGAGATACACATTGAGTGGCATCAACTACTGGCATTTTTAGTTCTAATTCTTTATGTAAAAGCCGATAACATCTTGCAATATCTTTTTTCTTAATGTTTCCAGCTTCTGCAACATCTTTTAAAGTTCTTGGAGTTTCTGTGTCCCTACATGCAGCATAAAGCGCAGAAGCAATTAAAGCAGAAATAGAGCGTCCTTTAACAAGGCCTTTTTCCAAAGCCTTTCTGTAGATATAAGCTGCCTTTTCAATAACTGAATCAGATAACGAAAGTTTGTCTTTTAATCTTGCCAATTCGTTTAGGGCTTGTCTTAAATTTTTATCAGCAGAAGCATTTACCTTACTTCTACTATCCCATGTTCTTAATCGTTCAATTGTACTCTTCATAGTTGATGTAAGAGGTTTTCCAGAAGAATCACGATTAATTGGATTGATAATTGTTGCAAGACCCCTATCATGCATAGCTAGTGATGTCGGTGCACCTGTTCTAGTAGGATCGGCGCCACCTTCTTTTGAAAAAGACCTCCATTCAGGTCCAGAATCTTGCAAAGTTTCAGTTATGACATATCCACATTGACCACAAAATCGCTCACCAGTATCATTATCTGTGAGCATTCCTTTTTTTCCACATCTACGACAAATCGAGTCAGCATTGATAGTTTCTAAGACCAAAAATATAACCAATATTGGTTATTTTATTCACTATATGAACTGGTTTATTTTGTGTTTTTTTGAGAAAATACTCCAAAATCAGCATTTTTACTGCCATTACAGCGTTACACGATAGTAATCAAGCCTTTCAGGATTTAATTGCTGTACAAATTCAATATTTTCATGTCTGTCAATTCTGTTTTGAATTACGTCACGTAATTGCAAACTAGTCACATAGGAATATCCCTGTTTTTTTACAGCATCATTAAACACTTTTCTCAAAGATGATCCACCACCATGTCCCCAATAACCCATTTCAAGTGCTAAAGGTTCCAAAAAGACAGTATTGAATTTACCATGATTTTCATCCTTTATGCTTCGAATGAGGGAATAATTTTCAAGAGGCCCACCCTTTGCAAATCCAATGATTTTACCATCTTCGGAGGCAAACCTCAATGTAACCAAAATAGTTTTAGGATCATGAAGAGATTCAAAAAAAGTTTTTTTGTTAAATTGTAGTTGTTCAGGAATTTCATCAAATATTTCAAATAATTTTTGTTCATATTCTAGATTTGTTTCATCATATTTTTCTAAATGAGGGATTAGTGAAATATTTTTGAAAACTATGTCGCTTCGGATTTGAATTTCTTTTTGTCGTAGTTTGTAAAAATTCAAAATATTGTAGATAAATGTGTCACCCATGGGTTTTGGTAAAGATAGAATTACTTTATCAGTCATTTCACGTTCCTCAGTCATTAGTACTTCAAAAAATCTAATACTTTCCCTAACCACATATTCAGGATTCCAACCCAATGAATGTGCATTTTTTTTGGCCAAAGCCATAGCATCTAAAAAGCCACCTAGAGCATAAGCTCCAATTCTATCTGCGACAGATAAAAACCATCCCAGTTTCATATAATGTTCCTGTTTTTGTTCATTAGTAGAATACTTGGATTTTGAAAAATGATCATCAATCATAAAATCAATTTCACTGTTTCTTGATTCCCATGGATATGTAGTTCTTAAAATTAAAATTGCTACAAGATGTGGATCAATTTCACATTTTTCAAATAATTTTAAAAGAGTGTTATCTATGGTGACAAAGTCAGCGGCAAATATTTCAAGAGGCCTATCTTGTATTTTATCAGGTTCAAAATCATGAAATAGTGCTGCAGCAAATAGATGCTTAAAATCTTCTTTAAGGATTATTGATTGGAATTCCTTTCCCCTTGAGGCCATTAATGTATTATGAGTAACAACCAGTTCATGGCTGGTATTATGAAAGCCATAATACTGTCCATCTAGTTTTTGTTTTTTGAATTTTTCTAAACTGTAATTGAGAAGCTCATAATAGCAAAAATCATCCAAACCCTCATTTTTAAATAATTTGATAATTTCATCGTGTAATTTTGAAAGACTTGGGATATTTTGCTCAACCAACAGTTGTACTGAATAATTCACCAATATAGACATACACAGGTAAATTTTTCTAAATACCAAGATGATTTAAAATCAAATATGTGAAAAATGTCAAAATTTTGATGTATATACTAGTTATCTAAATAGACTATAATGAGTAAAAATGAAAAAATTATCACATATCATAAAGCAAGCTGCATCACATGCAAAAAAACCATTTCGCAGTTGGAACGAATGAAAGTTGATCTTAAAAAGAGGGATTTTTTCAAAGAACCATTTACAGAATCAGAATTAAAAAAAATAATCAAGTTAACTGGAAAAAAACCTTCTGAGATGATTAGAAAAAGAGACAAAATGTACAAGGAGTTTGACTTGGATAATAATAAAAAAACAGACAGTCAAATAATCAAGTTAATGGTGAAACATCCAGGATTGATCATGCGGCCCATAATCATTGCAGAAAATAAGGCATTCGTGGGAAAAATTGATACAAAACTTATCAAATAATTTTACAGATTTTCTTTTTTGAAAATTCTAATTGCTTCCAAGTGAGAGCAATTTGCGTTTAGACCCTTTCCATGATGAAACTTGTAAAAATTTTTGAAGCCAGGGCATTCACAAGTATCAGATGTCACAAAATATGACTTTGTAGGATCAGATGAAGACTTTATTTGAAATAGATCATCATCAATTTTAACAACTCCTCCATTTTCTACTAGTTTTTTTGCTTTTTTTATTGTGTTTGCGCTCATGATTTTATTAGAAATAGATCATTTTTTATTCTTTAATTTTTTCCGGATATTACTCCATTCTTCACCCTCTTGAGCCATCGCATTCTCATACAGCAATTCAAAGCTCCATGACAGAATTTCTCCCCAAATGGCCTTTAATGATTCATCATCAGTCCACAAAATACTAGTTTTGACTGCATTCATTGCAAAGATATTATTGGCATTTTTAGTTGGGTTTTTACTCCATTTTTTTAGTACTCCGTCACAAAATTCCAAAATTTCAGTTTTTGAAAGTACTAGATTATCTGGATCAAAAGAAGATTTTTTACTCATGACATTTAACCTCAAACTTGATTAAAATATTTTAGTTAGATTTCATTACTCATGTTTTCACAAATACTTAAACTACATTATCACACATCACAAGGAGAAAGAACGGGTTTTCTGCCCACAGCAGAACATGGAATTCGTTTCGTTCTAGCCAGATTTTTAAGAAATAAAATTAATTTTACAGTTTTGGTTTTAATAAAATGGAAAAGTTTTGAATTTACTCAAAACAAGTTCTAATTTTGTCTGTGATTTTGGAAGCATTCTCTGCAATATACAGGTCTGCCTTCGCTTGGTTTGAATGGGATTTGACATTCATTACCACAGTCACCACAGGTTGCAGTGAACATTTCTCTTGGTCTATCGTCTCGTGAACCAAATCTGGATCGTCTATCACCATAATTTGATCTACCGCCAGATCTTCCACCAAATCTAGAGCCTCCACTACGTGGAGCTGGTTTGTGATTTTGGAAGCATTCTCTGCAATATACAGGTCTGTCATCCTTTGGTTTGAATGGGATTTGACATTCATTACCACAGTCACCACAGGTTGCAGTGAACATTTCTCTTTCTCTATCGTATGACATATTTCTGACTTGGGTGAAAGGCCACTGTAATTAAACTGTGGGAAACAGTTTTTTCTACATTTGGTGTTTTTTGGGCACAATTAATATCAAAAAATTATAAACTAATTTTTTCACTTTACTTTAGTGGGCCTGAAAAGATATGTTGCCACAAGGATGGTAACAATGTTTGGAGTTTTAATGGCAACACTGTTGATCACCATACTTCTTGTAGGCTCTAATATGGACACCATTTTAAAACAAGGGGTTGTTTTTCAGGTTAGATCCGAAGTAACTGAAAACCCGGCCATTGCCGAGAGTTTTTCATCCGTTGATGAATTTGAGGAATTCATTCAAAGTCAAATTGAGCAAAGAATCAAAGTGCTTGGATTAGATGAGCCATGGTATTCGCCTCAAAGAATAGGAATTACAATGTATAAGATATCATTACTAGATTTTGGATATGCGACTTTTCTTACTAGTGACTCTGGATCATCAGATGTAAAGGATATTCTCTTCGAAAAACTTCCAAGAACAATTTTACTTTTTACAACCGCAACTGTCATAATTTCAATAATCGGCATATTTCTTGGGGCTTTATCTAGTAGTAATGTCGGTTCAGTAATTGACAGAATTACATCAAGTTTTGCAATTATCAGTTCTAGTTTTCCCGTGTGGTGGATTGGAATGCTGATGATCTTTCTTTTTTCATTTACATACCAGATTTTTCCTGCTAGGGCCACACCAGATATTCCAATATCGGATCCAGGATATTTTGTAGCCCTGTTGTACCATATGGCTTTACCACTAATTACTATTGTAATGATTGGTTTTGGTGCTTGGGCATATCTGGTTAGAAATTTTATGGTGGGAATTATGCAAGAAGATTTCATAATTGCAAAAAAAACTATCGGGATTAATCCAAAAAAGATCATCTACAAACACGCTCTAAAAAATGCGGCCCCACCCATTGTAACAATTTTGGCTCTAAGTTTATCAGGCTCATTAGGGGGAGCAATTATCACAGAAGCGGTTTTTGATTGGCCAGGAATGGGAAGATTATATTTTGAGGCAATAACAGTAATGGATTTACCCGTAATTATAGGTGCAACATACATCCTTACAGTATTTTTCTTAATTAGCATCTTTATTGCAGATTTGCTTTATGGATATTTTGATCCACGAGTGAGAACAGGGCAATGAGTGGCATAACCCCTCAAGAGATAAAGAGGGAATTTTTTAAAAGCAATTTAGGAATTGCCGGGATCTTTATTTTAACATTATTAATTGGAATCTCAATTCTGGCAATGCTAATAATCCCAATAGAGACATTTCAGGAATGGAACAATCCTGGAAGTTGGATTTCATACCCAAAAGTGGCAGTTCCAATTTGGGTTAATTTATTTTTGGCAGAAAAAATTCCAGAGCACAAAATTATTGAAAAACCAACGATTCAAAAAATGTTTCAAGGCGAAGTTAATCTAGAGTCTCATCAATTTGGATTTAATTACAAGTATGACGATTTCCCAAATGATTTCATCTACGAATACTCTTCAGAATATTCAGGTTCGCCATTATTACAGATATCCATTATCAGACCAGATGGAATAAAACTGGAGATCTTATCTACATCTCTCCCTTATTCCAATTCAAAAACATCTCATAACGAAAGAATTTTCTCAACAGACGAATCTATAAAGAAAAAACTATCTTTGCAGTCAGAGTATTTTGGGCATGATCTTTCAAAACTGTCTGCTGAAGACATCATTTTTTCACAAACCCAAAAAAATGAACCATTAAAAGGAGATTATGTGTTCATGATTAATCTATATGGTGTAAATTCAGATAATCAAATTAAAGAATCAAAACTCATCATTGGTGGAAAGGCATTCGGAGTGATGGGCACTGATGAATTAAGACGTGATCTGGCAGTTGGTCTTTTGTGGGGAACCCCACTTGCATTATTTATAGGATTAGTTGTCTCAATTGCGTCAGTAATTGCAGGATTACTTTATGGTGTGTATGCAGGCTTCAAAGGCAAAAAGACCGATGAGGTAATGATGAGATTTAATGATGTAATCTATGCATTGCCCGCACTACCATTTCTGATAATTCTTTCAGTGACTATTAGCAACAGTATTTTTCTCATGGTTGGATTTTTAATGGTTTTTGGATGGGTTGGAATTGCAAAAGTTTCAAGGAGTATATCACTTCAAATCAAAACTCGAGGATATGTGGATGCAGCTACTGTAATGGGTCAGAGAAAATCAAAGATCATTTTCAAGCATATCTTACCGCAATTACTCCCATATGCATTTGCAAGTATTGCAATATCAGTTCCAGCGGCAATCACTACAGAGGCCGGACTGAGTTTTTTAGGATTAGGGGATCCATCATTTCCAACATGGGGTCAAATACTCCATGATGCAAATACATTTGGTGCTGCAGCAAGAGGTTTGTGGTGGTGGATAATGCCTCCAGGAGTTATGATAGCCATTACTGGATTGGCCTTTGTTTTTATTGGCAATGCCCTTGATGCAATTGTTAATCCAAAATTAAAAAGGTAGTTAGAAAGTATGGCTTCTGATAATATCTAAAGCCGAGTCAGATAATTTGATAGTGTATGTTAAAGAATTAGGATCATCTTTTGATTCCGAAAGAGTTTCAGTAAATTTTGTTTTTTTGTCTTCGGTTGCACCAGCCTCATGAGCACATAGATTAAAAGCTTTGAGATTCAGGTTGTTTTTGAGAAGATGCGTAATGAATTTTTTATATCCTTCAGGATCATCCCAATCAATGTTTTTCTCAGAGCAAGCAGCTATCCAAACATCAACGGAATTATGAAAAATTACCTTCTTTCTAATCTCATCTAAAGACATGTTTTCTCAACTAAAAATCAGCACGCTGCATCTTGGAACCACAACGAGGACAAGTTCCACCTTTGTGCTTATTATTACAAACAAGGCAAACATAACGAACTCCGGAGGAACCTCCAGATGAGCCCATTCCAAAGAATCCACCACGGCCAGTTCCAGATTCACCGCCGTAACCACGCATTTTACTCATATAGCGTTTTCTGAGAATTAACGGGAATGCAATAAAAATAGCAAGTGCCGCACCCAATCCATATGGGAAGGGGAGAACCATTTGCAAACCAATACTGATGGCAAGTGAAGCAAATAAGAAAATCAAATAAGTTTTGTAATTAAACAATTCAATGAAAGTAGTTCTAAAAAAGGTTATAAAGTTTTGTCATCTTTTTTCATTTTTTCCCTAGGAATTATTTCTTAATTGAAAGTGGAACTGTGTTTCCATTACTATCCCATGCAAAAATACAATTATCATCATAAGGAGATTTTACAATTATGGAGACTAATCCAAAGAAATTATGAAGGTCAGTGACTGATGGCTCAGCTGAACCACTAGGGTGCGAATGGACAATTCCCACATAACTCAAGTCAAAAGGCAAGAAGGAATGAGGAAACCCAGCAAATGTAGGTCCCGAATAATTAAAAGGAGGA
>JABDKK010000158.1 GCA_013002265.1 Candidatus Nitrosopumilus sp.
GTTGCATTGGGCCCAGCAATTGGATGGACACAAGAAGGCCTTGAAGCAATGAAGAGACCAAATCTTAGTGCAGTTCAAACAGTCTACAACATACTAGAGCAAACACCTGGAAATGAATTAATGAGAAAAGCTGTAGAGAAAAATGTTGGAATTTTAGTTAGAGTTCCAGAGGCATCAGGAATTCTCACAGGCAAAGTTAATGCAGAAACAAAAATTGATGAGAAAGATCATAGATCAGTTAGAAAAGGAGAATGGATAAAGGCATCATTAGAAAAAGTGGAACAGCTCCGACCAATTGCAGAAAGAAATGGGTTAAGCATCACAGAATTGTCAATGAAGTTCATCATGTCAAAAAAAGGATTTGCATCAGTTTTTCCAACTGTTGTTAGTGAAGAAGAAATAGTAAACTATGCTGAGATGGCAAATGGCAAATATATTTCAGAGTCAGATATGAGTGAAATTGAAAAACTCTACAACACGTGGCCATCCTATGAATTAAAGGCAACACCACAGGCAAACTAATCTTAGATGAAATCACCAATAGATTCAAAAAAAACTCTAGAAATCATTGAGAGAATGAAAATGGCCAAAATTGGCCAGTATGATAAATGGGAAAAAATTATCAAGAAGATAAAAAAGGAACAAGAGCTAAATGCAGAAGAACTAGGATATTATTCAAATTTAACAAGAATTTACAAAGATTCAAAGATTACAAGTAGGAGTAAGATTTTTCATTCAAAACTTTCAGAATATGATGAAAAGCCCCCTTGTAAAACATGTGGAGAAAAGTCCCAATATTACTGCAACATGAATGATCAATACTTTTGTACAGTACATGTCGTTGGACATGATGAAAATGAAGTCTAAGATGCGGTAACAGATTCTTCTAGAGTAAAAGAGTTCTCTACAAAATATTCAACACGTGTTTTCTTGAATTCGCGAGAACTAAACAAAATACGATAATCATCAACATGAATTTGGTTCTGAATTGTTTTTGCCATCTCATTTGCTTCATCATGAGTTTTACAGTGAATCATTGAAAATACATTATATGGCCAATCAGGATAGGTTGGCCTTTCATAGCAATGACTAACTTGTGGGAAAGAACCCAATGTCTGGCCTACTTCAGAAATTTTATCTTCGGGAACCTTCCAAACAATCATGCCATTGGCAGTAAATCCAACTTGTCTGTGTCGAAGAATTGCAGCAAATCTTCTCATAACACCAATTTCTTCATAATATTTCATTTTCTCAAATAATTCATTTTCAGTAATTTTCAAATTATTTGCAGCCTTTACAAATGGCTCATCAATAATTTCCATATCTTTTTGTAATTCACGGATAAACTCTTTGTCCTGTTCTGTTGGAACAAATTTAATATTTTTAATTTCTTTTTTCTCTTCAGATGGTGCAACTTCATGTTTCTTTTCATCAACCATATCAAGTTTAACACCAATTTTGAATAATTGTAATGTTGGAAGCATTCTAACTTTTTTAATTCCTTTGAGAACATTGAATTTTTCCAGTTCTGATTTCAAATCCGAACCTGGAGGAACAGCCAAAGTAAACCATAGATTAAACTGATGATCACGTTCGTAATTATGGCTAACCCCTGGATGGCGATTAATTTGACTAGCAACATATTCTAGTTTATCATCTTCAATCTCCATTGCAACAAGTGAGCTTGTATAGCCTAGTTTTCTTGTATCAAAAATTGCACTTAGTTGTCGCAAAACACCGATTTCCTTAAGATTATTCATTTTTTGCTTTACAATTTCTGGAGTGGAATTGAATTTTTTTGCAATAGCGTCAAAAGGTCTTGTAACAAGTGGAAAAGTCCATTGAATTTCATTTAATAATTCCTTATCAAATTCATCCATGCTAGTCAACAAGTCATTAACTTGCTCATTCAATTAAAAATGTAGCTAGAATTTTACGCATTAATCTAATACATAAATAGAAACTCTAGGGCATTGAATAGATGATAGTCGATCTTAATCTTCAAGGTAAGAATATCATTGTTGTTGGAGGAGGAAATGAGGCTCAAAAAAGAATCAATTCATTATTAAATCAGGATTGCCATATTACTGTAATTAGTGATTCTGTTAATTCAAAAATTAAAAGTCTTGCAAGCAAAAAAAAGTTATCAATTGTAAACAAGAAAATTCAAGATGCAAAATTCCTTTCAAAATTAAAGCCAGATATAGTAATTACAACTACAAACGATAGCAAAATAAATTCCAATATTGTCAATCTTGCAAAAAAAAGAAAGATTTTGGTTTACAGTTCGGATAATCCTGAGGAGAGTGATTATTCAAATCTGGCAATAATAG
Source organism: Candidatus Nitrosopumilus sp. (assembly GCA_013002265.1). GTDB lineage: Archaea > Thermoproteota > Nitrososphaeria > Nitrososphaerales > Nitrosopumilaceae > Nitrosopumilus. The sequence goes on from JABDKK010000158.1 coordinate 2,334, forward strand.
ATTTTGAAAAAATTATCCAAATTGCAATTTTTACAGGTGGCCGAAGTCCAGCAATGTCAAAAAAACTTAAAGCAAAATCTGAAGATATTTTTAAGAAAATAATCACCAAGGAGGATATTTCACAAATTAAAATTCAAAAGATCGCAAGAAAATTAGCAAAAGAGCAAATTTCTACGCAATCAAAAAGAAAAGAGTACTTGCATGCCATTTTAGCAGACAAAGACATTGATCAGTTAATAAAAGACGGAAATCTGAAAAAAGCTGAAAAGCGAGCAATTACAATATTGAGGAATTGGAAATGAGTCAAAATATCATAAATGCACGTGTAACTTTTCGTAACTCACCAATCCATATTCTTGAACAATTTACCATCAGAGATATTGAAAACGCCTATGATCAATTCATCAGGCATTCACAACTTGATGAATGTGTAATTATTCAAACATGCAATAGAATTGAATTGTTTGCAAAGTCACATCAATATGATGTGGAAAAAATAAAGAAAACGTGGGCTTCTCTCACTGGACTTGAAAAGGATGCATTTAATGAAAATATCGAATTTGTAGAAAACCAAGAGGCAATTCACCATCTATTGAAATTAACATCAGGATTAGATTCAATGGTAATAGGTGAAGAGCAAATACTAGGACAAATTAAAAACTCAATTACGTCTGCAAGAAAAATAAAGGCATCAGGCCAACACCTAAAC
>JABDKK010000221.1 GCA_013002265.1 Candidatus Nitrosopumilus sp.
ATGTACAGACACTGAGGGCAATGTGTTTGGAATAATAGAGATGGATGAGAAAGCACACACCACCTAAATTAATAGTTAGAAATTTTACCTACTCTACAGTTGAGCTACAAGTTCTTAGATCATGCAACTGATGCAATAATTGAAGTTACAGCAGGGGATCTCAAGGAAGCATTTGCAGTGACATCTGATGCAGTGATTAACCTAACACTTGACCAGGACAAAGTAGAGGAAAAAGAACAAAAAGAATTCTCAGCTCAAGGAAAGGATCTTCGTTATCTTCTTTTTAGCTGGGTTGAAGAGATTGTCTTTGTATTAATTACAGAAGGTTTTGCAATCAAAAGAATTGAATTTGAAATAAGCAAAGACAAAGACTATAAGATAATGGCAAAGGCGTTTGGGGAATCACTTGATTTTAAGAAACACAATTTTAAGGTCGAGATAAAGGCTCCAACCTTTTATGACATGGAAATCAGAGAAAATGATGGGGTTTACATGAGATTTTTGCTTGATTTGTAGGGTTAGTGAATAATAATTTGCTAGAAGCAAGAAGAAATTATACGCGTTTTTTAAAAATCAACTTTGCAAAACAATATTGTGCTAAGAAAATTAGGAGTATTTGCAGTTTTTTCATTATTTGTAATAATGATGGCTCCAGCCTTTGCTGAAGTAACTTCAATGAAGTTAGAAAAGAGCTTTTACACAATTGAAGAGAGTTTTACATTAATTGGAACCCAGGAATTCAAGGAAACAATTTTTGTAATTATTAGAGATTCAACAGGTGATTTCAAAGGAATGCTATCTGACCCAACACCAGAGGAAGGAGTCTTCTCAGTAATTCCAAGACCAGTTTCCAATTTTTTTAGCAGTGAAGGAATCTACAATGCTACAGGATTTGTAGACAGTCAAAAAGAAGGAGAAGGCTTTACAATTAAAATTGAATTTGACGGAGATAAAATTTTCATACAACCAGACTTTGTTTTAGCACTACAGTCAATTGATGATAAAACAGTTGAAGAGGGTAAGACTTTGACTTTCACTGCAAAACTTACTGAATCAGTTGAAGGAGCAGTGTTTAGCTTGGAGAAGAATCCACCAACTGGTGCAACAATAGATCCTGCTACAGGAAAATTTGTTTGGACTCCTACTGCATCACAAGGACCTGCATCATATCTCTTTGATATAGTAGCAACAAAGGGAGCACAGATTGACAGAGAAGCAATTAAAGTTACAGTTACTGAAAAAGCTGCGCCACAACCACAGCCCCAACCAGAGCCGGAACCAGAACCAGAGCCGGAACCAGAACCACAAGAGTTGGAGATTCCAGCACCATTTGTTGATGAGTCAAAAGATCCGCAGAGTTATGTTGACAGATACAACAACGAGAAGACCTACAAGGATTGGTTTGATAAGACGTACCCAGAGTATGAGTCAATTTACCAAGCAGTTGGACTAGAGGAGCCAGTCATTGAAGAACCAAAGGCAAAAGAAAAGAAATACGGAATCTGCGGTCCAGGAACTAAACTAATTGATGGAGTCTGTACTGTCATCAAAAAGCCAGTTGTAAAGCCTTGGTGGCAGTTCTGGTAATCAAAAGTTAGGTTTTAATCATAATAGCAATCCATACAATCAATGGGCAAGCTGAGCAGAAATCTTAGAATCTGCGGAGAGTGTGGCATTGTATACACTTCTGTTAGTTTTACTCATTACATTGACCAGTGTCCAATTTGCAAATCCCGGAGATTTGAGGCAATTCCAATAAAATCCAAAGACGATTAATTCGGTATAGATTTTTTAGAGGAAAAAATTTTCTAATTTTATTGTCAGACGATCCTGAGATTGAAAAGATAAAGCAGAGAAAGCTCGAGGAGATGCTAAGGCAGCAAAGCCAACCCAAAGTCGAGCCTGGAATTATTGATTTGGATGAATCAAACTTTGATTCAATTGTATCGGCTGAGAATCCAACGCTGGTTGATTTTTGGGCAGAGTGGTGCGGTCCATGCAAAATGATGCATCCAGTGTTTGAGAGTCTTGCAAAAAAATATCCAAAAATCAAATTTGCAAGAGTCAACGTAGATAGCAATCAGAACATCTCAATGAGATTTGCAGTACAGTCCATTCCAACATTTATCATGTTCAAATCAGGTCAAGTTGTCGATAAAATGATGGGAGCAGTAGGAGCCCCCGGAATTCATATGATCTGCAAAAAATATTCTCAGTAACCATAAATTGGTTCTTTTTCTCTTTGAATTCGAACTATTTCATTGAAAACTTCTTGCTCTTCAGGGCTTAGCTTATGCATGAATTTTTTCAAGATTTGCTTTGCCTCATGTGATGGCGGAAACGTATAGTACACCTCTTCTTCTAAGAGTTGCCTTCCTATTGTTACATCTTTGACAGAGCATGCAACCTCGTCTCCTGCTTTAGCAGAAGTCACAGTCTTTTTGTCTAATTGTAGTTGGTGAATGTATCCTACCTTTCTTCCATCCATATTCATAAATGGGATTTTGTGCTTTAGTGTTCCAACATCAATTTTTATTCCAAATACTGCCGGATTGTTATTTCTAAATACCATGCCTTTAAGAAAAGTAAACTTCGAGATTGGTGTCAGCTCTGAAAATATTGCATCCTCTTCGTGAGCAGTATCTTCTTCAACCCAAGCATTGTAGTTGTCAATAAGACTGTAGATTACTTTGTCTTCAAATATTTTGATGTGACTTGTCTCTGATTCTTCCCTTGCATCAGGTAGAATTTTTACATTAAACGATAAGATAACTCCAAGATGTCTGTTGTTTTCTTTGATTGCTTTTGCTTCCATTACATCTCTTCTATTCACAGGACCAATGTCGGCCTTTGCTACTGGAACTTGTGAACGCCTTAGCATCTCAACTATTGCTTCAAGTGAGCCTATGGTATCACATTTTAGAATAATACCGTCAGTTTCAGTATCAACAAATACTGATTTCATTTCAGATTCAATTAGTTTAGTGAATTTTGCAATCTCCTCATCATTTGATGCAACATAAAGAGTACTGCCGGGAAGTACACCGTCTAGCTCAGCTGATGCAATTTTTAGTCCAGCTGCTGCTTCTACTTGTGGTACTGGTTTGAACTTGTCTCGAGGATCTCGCATCTCATCAAGTGGCTTTGGTAGGAGTATTGCCTTTGGTTTTACAACCAAAACAGAATCTCTTTTTGCAACAACTATGCTGTTTTCTTTTTTTATTGTTCCATCAATTAGGATAATGTTTGCAGTAGGTCCTAATCCAACCTCATCATTTACCTCCAAAACAATTCCCCGTGGTTCTTTCTCATCTTGATCTAGTCTTTTCTTGAGATATTGCTGTGTAAGACCAACTAAAACACTGAGAAGTTCAGGAATTCCAACTCCAGAGCGTGCAGAAATTGGTACAATTGCAATTTCAGATTTAAAGTCCTTTACACGATAAAACGCCTCAGACTGATATCCCAATATTGACAGAGTTCCTACAACATCGTAGATCTTTTGATCAAGATCTGCTTGAATTGATGCGTCCTGTTCTTTTATTGCCTGTGAGATGAATTTAGTATCAGACTTTCTCCATCCGGAAATTTGATCACATTTGTTTAATGCAACTACAAATGGAACCTTTCTGCTCTGAAGAATTTTCAGACTCTCATTTGTTTGTGGTTGAAATCCGCGATTTACATCAACGACCAAAATTGCAATGTCAGCAGCAGAGCCACCCCTTGAGCGAAGATTTGTAAAAAC
>JABDKK010000176.1 GCA_013002265.1 Candidatus Nitrosopumilus sp.
TACCTAGTCCTCTCAAAAAAAGCACTTTTTCACGCCTGTTTAGGGGGGATTCTATTTTTATCGACAAAGAGTAAAAAGGGAAAGCCCCCTCTTTGTGAGTAAATTTGTGCTAGTTTTTCGATTCGACCATATGATTTAGAAAAGTGTGATTTGTTGGAAATTCTTTAAACGTCATAATTTCCATTAATATTTCTGTGGAGTTGTCAATAAGAAAATCTACGGAGAAGGATATCCCATCGATTCTTAATCTGCTCTATGAACTAGAACGACCCAAACCATTGGATGAAGACGAGGTAAAAATATTCAAAACCAAGATTCAAAATTATTTTTCAGATTCTGATAAGAGTGTTCTAGTGGCAGAACAGAAAAAATCAGTTGTAGGGATTGTAAGTATTGTCTATCTGCAGAGATTAAATCGTGCTAAACTTGAAATGTATATTCCAGAGTTGATAGTTACAGAAAAACTTCGAAATTCAGGTATTGGTAAAAAATTGATACAGCATTGTATTGTTCTTGCAAAAGAAAAAAACTGTTACAGAATAAGACTAGAATCAGGAAATCAAAGGATAAGATCTCACAAGTTCTACAAAAGTATTGGTTTTGAACAATCTGCATTATCTTTTACAAAGTACGTACTATGACACTAAAAGGAAAGAAAAACCACTACAATGTAAAATTCCTCAAAGGATATGGTCATTCTATTTCTGTAAAAAATTCTAAGATTGCTCTTACAAACAATTTTGATCCTTTCTCAAAAGGAACCACAGAAGAATGGTTTGTCAAAAACATGCCATATGAAAAAATAGTTCTTTCAGGTAAGGGCTATGTTAGCACTGAAGTATTATCCATTCTATCTCAGAACAATCGAAATGTCATCCTATTAGACAATCACGGAAAGCCTGTTACTTTCATGAACGGGACGATGGATTCTCTAACTGCTACAAAGTATAGAATGACACAATACGATACATTTCGAAATGAGTCAAAAATGTCAATATCTGACAAAACAAATCATTTCAGCCAAGAAAAAATCTCAAATAAAACTACTCAAACTAATTGGCAGTGGGCAGCATCAACTGGATGTAATGCACTGCCCTATTTTAGAATCTTCAATCCTTGGTTGCAACAGCAAAAATTTGATTTAGAATGTCAATATATTAAAAAATGGATTCCTGAATTATAAGAGCAATTCCTAAAGCAATACATAATTTATGAAAAGACTATCCTGCAAATTTGTCATATCCAAAGCCTATGACAGTACACAAAATAGAGTCACAAAAAACTAAAGAGATGTTTAAACCTCAAAAATAATTTTCAAAAATATAAGAGGAGATGTTATCTCCGTTATATTTTAGGATTCATTGAAGAAATAAAGGAATCCACCATTCTCTTGTTTAAATCTGCAAAAGCATTGGAATTTTCATTCCATGTCTTGATGTTCTGTTTTGTTGCATCAATTGATGCAATTGATATCTTGTTTTGGACATCTATTGATCTATTGATCTTTTCAGTTGAATCATGTATTATGTTGGTTGTAGCTTCAGGTAGGTTTGTTTTAATTCCTGCCTTTGTTGCAAATTCTTTTTCTGTATCGATTACTGCTACTGCTACATTATTCCATGCTTGAACATATTCTTGAAACAGATTAGTTGTTGCTTGATGAAACTGTGGAATGGACTTTTCTATATTAGAATAGAAATTATCTATACTATCTTTCCATACTGAATAGATATCTTTTTGATTGCTTGTATTTTCTATTTTACTCATAATCACACCTCCTCCTATTAGTTAAGCATAATTCTACTTGAATTCCTCAAGCAGGTCTTGGTCTTTGAAGATCCAAGATAACCCAATCATGTCTGTGGCAGTAGATGAGAGAGGGTTTTTGGCCTCACTCTCAATTAGTGATTGGTTTGGTTTATCAAATTTGTATTGTATTATTTGCATGAGATGCCTATGATTGCCAATTATATGATAATGCCCGTTGTTTTGTGGCATGCTATTTTGAGGTTTCTAGGAATTAATTTGTGCTAATATGAGTTATTCACGCGTAAATTCTACCAAATTGAGAAGGGATTTTCCTCATTTTTTGGGTTCAATCTATTCATTGCAAAATGAATTTTATGCAAAGAATGGAAAATGAGACAGATTAAGAGACAATATGGCAACCGTTCTCGTAACTGATTACTATAATCTCAGGAAACTATGAGCTGGGAGAATTCAGAACAGGGACTTTGGCAAAACTCATCTGCATGATGTTCATGCCATAGACACTGAAAATTTGGAATGGCGATATCTTTCTGATTGAACACTCTGGATTCTTTTCTTCTTTTAGTTTTAGCTTACATTACTGCGATTTCAAAAAATGAACCATTGATACGAATAAATCATTCGTGAATATTATTAACAATTTTCACATATCGAAGAACATGAAAAATCAAAACAACAATTCAAATCTATCTTCAAGAGAAGTTAGCATCCATCAGTTGAATGCAAATCAAACTGTTGAAACCTTACAAAATATTTCAAAAAATGTAAGAGAGTATGCGCTCCAAATGCGACAAACTATGAAGACACTTCGTGAAAGCGGAGCTATTCCAGAAATTGCCCTTGCAATACGTGACGGATCATTTGCTGCACGTGATATTGCAAAGGACATCAGTCAAACAACAAGAGACCTCAAAAGAAACGGAGTAATTCATGAGACTGCAAGTGCTGTAGAAAATACCCTGAAATCTACTGAAGAGTCAGTGATGACCGTAAGGGATCTTGCAGCCGCTGCAGGAAAGGCATCACCTCACACAATTCAGACGGTAATGGACGGTGTTGACACCATCAAAAAAGAGGTAGGAAATGTAACTGAATTTGCAAATACTGCCAAAAGTAGAGTGACTGCATGATGATGACCATCTACGAAGAAAAGAGAATCGAGAAAGAACCCAAACAATGGGTTCCTCTCATTCCTAAATCCAGTGGAATCTCTGTTTTAATTTGTTCATTGGAAGTAATTACAAAAATTGGAAAAAACTTTCCAATCATTTTTCTTTCTTTGGCAAGTTTGAATGTTTTGTTGGCTGCAAA
>JABDKK010000002.1 GCA_013002265.1 Candidatus Nitrosopumilus sp.
GGTTCAGGCTCTGGTTCAGGTTTAGTAACAGTTGATTCTCCGCCAACATAATTAATTGTAATATTAGATTCATCTGCTCCATAATGGAATTGAATTGCATAGTCACCATTTAGTTTCCATAGAGGACCACCAGCAATGAAACTTTTTGAGAAGGAACCATCAGAGCTAGGGTTAATTTGTCCAATCCCTACAATATTATTATCAGGAGATGTAATAATAAAAGTAAGTCCTTTTCCCGAGGAAGAATCATAATCTTTAATCTTTCCAGAAACTTTTACAGAATTACCATTTGAATAAATTTCCATTTCAGATGAAACTGTTAATGCAGGGTTAGGATCACTGGTAGCAAAAACAGAACCATTAACACCATAAGAGAGAATAGATACGGATAACAATGCAAATGCTAGGAGGCCTACTAGTCTCATTTTCATTTTTTTCATGAGTTGAGAGTATTTATGTATTCAATGAAAGAAAAATTGACCTGATTATACTTGAATTATACCTCTTTTGATCAAGTACTGAATTGTTTTGAAAAACTCATCATCTGAAATTTGATTGTTTGACCACCATTTGGCATTGTTTTTGATCCAATCAGGAATTAGTTGTTCGGAAATCATACTTCGTTCTGATGGAGAAATTTTAATCAGTCCTTCTTCAATTAGATATTCCAAGCCACTAATAAAATCAGAATCAGAGATAGTTCCAGAGGACCACCATTTGGCATTGTTTTTGATCCAATCAGGAATTTCAGGATTTGAAACATAAAATGAAAGAGTGTTTACAGGAGAATTATTATGAATTAATTTAATTTCATAATCCCCAATCAATGAATTTTCATTGATGGTAATAATTGATCTGTATGCGCCTCCATTTGCAAGAGTTGCAGCAAAATTCTGAGATTTACCATCAGGAAGAGTTATTATTACTTCTAATGGCAATCCTCTTTGATAATTTCCAAGTGTTCCTGACAAGATAATATCCTGAGTTTGTCCTGATGATGGTTTTACTACGGTGTAAAGACTAAGTGAAGGAGTACTTGGATATGTAGATACCTGGGACTTATTTTTCAACAAGCTAAAGATATTAGCATTTCCTGAACTATCTCTAGAATCATAGTATTTTACATCAAGACTACCTCCAGCTGATGAAATTAATCCAGTCCCGGATTTATTACAAATTTTTGAAGGCATTTTAAAAACTCCACTAAACATCCCAGTACTTGGACCAGTTTCAACAAGAGTAAATCCGCTTGCAGCCAAACCTCCATACTCTACATTATCTACAGTGCAACGCTTGTAACGAATGTCTTTTATTAAAACCTCAAGTAAGATATTTCCATTTTTACCAACAGTATCTGCAATTGGAGAATTAGGATCATCCACAACAAAATAAATGTCAATTAAGTCATTTTTTAGATTTAGATCAGGATCATTTAATGTAATTGTAACAGGTTGACCAAACATATAAGATTGTGAGTTTGATGTTAAGACCCCAGAGTTAGTATAAATTGGAGATTTAGTGGACGTAGGAGTAACATTTCCTGTTTCAATTATGTCAGAATAAGAAATGCTGATTCCTTTTTCATCAACTAGTCTGTTTGTAAGAATAAATTTTACCTCATCATCAATTGGTCGAATCGTTTGAATAAAAGTTGAATCTAAAATATTTAGTTGGTTTGCAATTGAGTACTCTAGGGTTCCATCAAAAGTAGAAGAGTCATCAGATGTTTCTTCTAGCTCAAATCTGTAAATTGCATTGTTTACATCATCTGAATCATCTAATCCAAATGAAAAGAAATCTAAGATTATTGGTTGAGATTTTTTTTCACTAGAAATAGTTCCAACGCTTGCAGAATTATTTGAAGCGTCAAAATTTATCACGAGGAAGACATTTCCACTTTTAGAAGAAATTGATAAAATATCTGAATCATCTAATTCAATGAATCCTTTAGATGATTTTAAATCCCCTGAATCAACAATTTTTACAGAAGAAGAACCTAGAGAACCAAAAGATAGTTCAATAGTTGTATCAGAGAAATCAGAAATTCCAAGGTCATTTGCAATGGATCTAAAATCATAATTTAGCCAATTTGTTCCCTCAGAATCTGGCAGTGAATCATCAATTAAGAGAGATTGTAAATCAGCTGCTGTGATTCCTAAATTTAAAGAAATTTTCTCAAATGTGCCATTAGGAACAATTGAGGTATCAATTACTAGGCGTGCTGAATTTGAGTCAGGCACAGATGAATTTGCCGGATCCCCAAGATTTAGGCCATCAGTAGATAAAGTGAAAAATTTCACATCTGACGCTTTCCCAAGAGTTATTGGTTTTCCAATTTTTAATGTAGGAAGGGTTGCAGTATCACTGAAGGCATCCAAATGATCCCTTGTTTCTGAATTGATATTTTGATCAGGATCAACTAAAATTACAGGGTACTTTGTTCCAGATTTCAAGTATTGGGTGCCATCACCAACAATCAGTGAAGGATTTAGTGCAATATTTGCAGTAGATGAGCCAGTAAGAACAGAAATTGATTTTTTATTATATGTAATAGATCCTGATTGTCCTCTTGGAGCATTTGCAAAAACACCCAACGTCGATTCATCATCATCATCTGCATTATCAAATATACCAGAATTAGGATTATTTTCTACAATGGTAAGAATTGAAGTGTATGTTTGAATTCCATTTGTAACAGTATTGTTTGGTTGCTCATCATTTGATTTTAATTGTAAAACTGAACCCAAATTAACTGCAAGTTTTCCATTATTTTTGAATCCAATGTTAGAAAGATGAGGTACCAAATTTGTTAATCCGGGGCCACCATTTGATGAGGAAGAACCAGATTCATCAAAGGCCTGATAAAATGCAGATGGATTTGCTCCAACATCAAATGTCCAAGAATCTTCATCTGTTGGATCTTGATTTAATTGCACATCATTAATTGTTAAAAAAACTTCAGAGTTATTTGGATAAAGTTTTCTGTCAAGTTTTAATGAAATGTTTGGAATTTCATCATAATCTAAAGTTACAGACTGTGATGGACCTCCGGGGTTATACTGTATTGTGACTTTATCAAATGAAAAAAGCTGAATCAAAGGCCAGGCATTTGTTTTAAGACCTATTTGTCCTGTTGGAATATTGGAATTTGTATTAAGAGGTTTTACATTTCGGACTACATTATTTAGAGTAGTTGTGCCAGTTGGTGAGCCAGTACATGAAGTAAATGAAACATCGCCATTAGTGAATCCAGATAATCCAGCAGATTTTGGAACGGCAAAGCCATCAGTTTCAGAAAGAGAGATTCCAAAGACAGATGATGCCGTATCACTACTACAAAAAACACCAAAGTCTAATCCTTTTCCAGCTAGACCAACTGTAGAATCAGCCGTTTTGGCTTTTGCAACATTTGCAAAGTAGGCATACCAATTTCCATCTACTGCCTGAACCATTCTTAATGACTTTCCGTTAAAGGTAACATCAGGTTCACCCTTTCCCTGACCTGTGTCTTTCAGATTGGGATCATTTACAATAACCTCAACTACCATTGAACCTGCAAAATGATTCTCAAATTGTGGATTTTCTGCTGATACAAACAGATTAGGGTTGTGAGATGCCTCAGCATTCAAAATAGGGATTAGGAGTAAAAGTAGAGGCAAAAAATAGTATTTTAAATCCAACCAAAGTCAATTCCTCTTTATAGCAAATAATGTTGTCGCATCATTCATTCTAGAAATCTGTTATACGTGGGTGACAATATCAGATAGCAAGGAAAATGTTTATTCAAAGAACCAAGGTTTTACAGATTTCATTAATTGCAATTTTTTCGGCATTTTTAGTCGAGTTAATTTTTGGCCTAGTTTCAAACAGTTTAGCTCTAATTACAGACAGCATACATGCTCTACTAGATAGTGTAGTTACTCTAGTTTTACTTTTAGCTGCTAAGTGGGCAATAAAACCACCTGATGAAGAACACACCTATGGGCATGGAAAGATAGAATCGTTAGGAGGATTAATTGGTGGAATTGCAATTTTTCTTATTGCGTGTTTTTTCATTTATGAATCAATTCACAGATTACAAAGTCCCCCTCCAAGCATTCTTCCTGGAATGTATGCAATAATTGGAGGATTGTATACAATTGGAATCGATATTTTTAGAATAATACTGTTGAGAAGATCAATTAAAAAAATTGGCGGTGCTACTCTAAAAGCTGATTTTTATCATGCATTTATGGATCTTGGTTCTACTCTAGTTGCAATTGCTGGGATTATTTTAGTTTCATATGGATTGTATTATGGAGATTTTGTTGCAGCATTAATCTTAGGAGTACTATTAGCAATTCTTAGTGTAAAACTAGTCTATAAAACAGCGCAGGATTTGACAGATATTATTTCTCCAGAACTTGTAAAAAAAGTCAGAAAAATTTCAAATGCAACCGAAGGGGTAATTAATGCAGATCCTATCCTGATGAGGAAATCAGGAGATACCATTTTTGCTGATGTAACAATTTCCCTAAGAGGAGATACAAGTTTTGATAGAGCCCATGAAATTAGCAGTAATGTAGAAAAAAATATCAAAAAAGTAGTCTCAAATGCAAAAATTATAATTCATTTTGAACCTGATTGGGAAGAGGTTCCACTTGATGCAAAAATTTTAGAAATAGCAAAAAGTGTTGAGGGGGTAAAGGGAGTTCATAATGTTAGTACTCATAAAACCAAAGGAAAAATGTTTACAAATTTGCATGTGATGGTAGATAGAGATATCAATCTATCAGATGCCCACAGAATATCTGAGATTGTAGAACAAAAAATTCAAGAAAATATTTCTGAAATTGAGCACTCTACTATTCACATAGAACCTTTCATGACGGTTCCTGAAAATTTAAATTTAGAAGACAGGGTTACGAAGAGAAAGATTAAGACAATTTTAGAAAAATACGAGGAAATTAAAAAAATTGGTCGCATTGTTTCTTTGAATTTTGAGAACATTCTCAAGATTGACATAGATTGTTCGTTTGATGGAAATCTATCAATTGAGAAAGTTCATGATCTAACATCAGAAATAGAGCACATCATCAGAGCAGAAATTAGTAATGCAGTAATTACAATACATCCCGAGCCAGACTAAATCAAAACACTAGTCAAATACATTACAAGCATTCCTATTCCAAATCCGGAAACAATAGATAAACTGGATAGATTATCTTCATCTCTTTGCCAATCATTTTCATAATAACTAGTATTACTTGAAAAATTACACCAGCTCCAATTGCAAGAAAAATTACAGATGTGAATGGTGAATATACAAAGCCACCAATCTAGGCACCAAAAATTGCCGGAGCTTCTGCAATAGTTCCCATGGTAGCAATTTCCAAGCATTAGTTTTTCTCTAGACTTGGAGCTACGATGGCATTACTTCAGTGGTGTTATGAAGAGCAAAACATACAATTAAGAAAATAGTAAAATCTATAGAACCTAGCTTTAAGGAGGCACCAATTGCAAGATCCCCTAGATTGTGCAGACCGATTCCAATAGATATCATTAGTGCAATAGCAACAGGTTTTGAAAATGTTGAAGAAGCATCTTTTTGTACAATTTTATTTCCTGAATAATAAAAAGCAAGAAAAGACAACAACAGTTGCGACAAGTAAGAACCATTAAAACTCTAAGCTAACTTTTAGATCAATCTAAGTTTTTTAAAAAGGCCTAAAATATAGTAAAAAATTAGGTTTAAACTAAAGATGATCAAACATGATCTGTGCAAAAATCAGGAATAATCGTAGTTGCTTCAGGAGTATTGATTGTTTTAGGACTTGTTTTGTTAGTAATTGGAAATCAGATAATTTTAGAAGGTGTAAGTCAAGGAAATGGAAAAGTCAGGTCATCCCAAGAGATTGTTATTTCAACTGATTTTAATTCACAGGATACATCTATCGGGGTTTTTGCAGTACAAATTATGGATTTCAAAGATAATACCTTTACTGCAAAAATTTTAGACCCTTCAGACATTGAAATTGTTTCTCAGAGAATTGATAGTGAGACTTTGGAAAAGGAATTTGAGATATTAGAATCTGGAATTTACAAATTAATTATTCAAAGTTCAGATTTTGAGGAAACTCAAGTCTTTGGAGCAATTGGACCATTTCCAGATGCAGGAAAGAAAATTTTAGGATTTATTTCAATTTATGTATTAATCATAGGAATGGGAGGATTAGTTGTGGTTGCTGTAATAGGAATTAAAAATAAAAAAAATCAATTTAGATAACTATCCATTTTTTCAAGACCGCTAATTGTATTTTCAAAATTTTCACTGTTTTCAATCACGGAATTTAGTTTTTCAGAATTTGCTTTAATAAAATATTTTCCGTTAACAGGTCTCTTGTAAACGAATTCATGCTCGATCAAAAATGAGAGTCTATCAAGAACTTCATTTTCAGATATTTTGGTTTCTTGAGCCAAAAATGAACATTCTTTCTCTCCATCTTCAAGGTAGGAAATAATGGATGAAGTGATCGGATCAAACATGCTTTCAACAACTTTTTCTCTATCAAATGAATCATCCATTCAATTTACAGAAAGGATTTAGAAATTTATAACTTTTTGAATAATTCGAATAAAATAATTAGGAAAAAAGAGATAGTCAGCCATGCAGAAATTATGCAGACTGGATCCATCAGGTAAAGGTAAACACTGTTACTGCATAGATATCGACCCCCAAAGAGGAGTTAAAAAATGCTGTAAATGCAATCAATGGAATGTCCAAGGTAATGATTGGACAAATGATGAAGACTTTAGATAATCAATAAGCAGACTGGGCTTTTTTCAGTAAACAAACGCCAAAAAAATCATTAAATTTGACGCCTAGCATGGTTTTTATCGGGGTTTCTTTGAATTTTTGAATACTTGAGTAGCCAAGAATATAGACACATTGTAAGGATTGTCGGTAACGATATCCCAGGAGAAAGAAAAATTATTGTAGGATTGACTAAAATCAAAGGCATAGGTTACAACTTTGCCACAGCAGTTTTAGATACTTTGAAAATTGATACAAATTCTCATATTGGAGATTTATCAGAAGAAGACGTTCAGGCTATTGAAAAATTAATAACAGATCCTGTTGCAAGTAATTTTCCAACATGGTTCATCAACAGAAGAAAGGATATTGAGACAGGTAATGATTTGCATTTGCTAACATCAGACATACCATTTACTTTAAGAAATGATATTGAAAGGGAGAGGATAGTTGCTAGTTGGAGAGGTTATCGTCATCTTAATGGTCTAAAAGTAAGAGGACAGAGAACTAGAACATCTGGAAGAAAGGGCGGTGCAGTAGGTGTCGCCAAAGCTGGTGGACAATCTGCTCCAGTAAAAGATTCTTCAGGTGGTGCTCCAGCGGCAGCAGCTCCTGTAGCAACTACTGAGGCTGCTCCTGCAACTGAAAAGAAAGAAGCTCCAGCGGAGAAAGCAAAATAGGTGTTTTGAATGGGGGACCCTAAATATCCACGAAGAGTTTGGAGAAAACCAAAAAGGCCACTCAATTATGAATTAAAGATGGAAGAACTAAAAACTATTGGAACATTTGGATTAAGAAGTAAAAGAGAGCTATGGAAAGCGCATACGGAATTATCCAGAGTAAGACATCAGGCTAGATCATTGCTTGCATTAGGACAAGAAGTTAGAGAAGAAAAAGAGCCAATATTGATGAAATCACTTGCACGAATAGGATTGGTAAGTGGTGATGCATCATTAGACGATGTACTAAACTTAACTCCAAATGATTTACTTTCAAGAAGACTGCAGACAATGGTCACAAAGAAGCTTGGATTCAGGACACCATATCAAGCAAGACAAGCAGTAATTCACGGACATATCATGATTGGTGATAGAAGGGTAAACATTCCATCCTACACTGTCACTGTTGAAGAGGAAGATATTATTCATTTTTCACCTGAATCAAAGATTCCTCAAATTTTGGAAAAAGCCAAAGAAGAACCAGTTGTTAAGACTGCAACAGAAGAGTCGGAAGTAGGAGAAACCCCAGCAGAAACTGCGACAGCAGCAAAAACATCAGAAAAAGATGAAAGTTCTTCAACTGAATAATAGAAAAAACAGTCTTAGCAAACAAGCCTCTAATTATCATATAGATTAGTCGTGTGTTAAATTATAGGATGTTTTGGAAAAGAAATTACTACTCCAATTCTTGTAAACGAATTAAAAAGAATGTAGTGACGTGGATACGACAGTCGGGATGGCAACAGAAAACGACAATCAAGTCTAGGTAAGGATGCTATTTACATAGAAAATGTAAATTTTGTAATTTTAGATAAAGATAAATTTCAAATTTTTGATTTTGATGGTGAGCAAGCAAAATACGGAATACTAAAGTTTCAAAAGAATTCAGAAACGCATGCAAAGGAGATTATGCTCATTTTACATTAAAGGAAATTTATGAGTAATACAATTCTCAATGATGGGGAAAAACAACAGAAGTGATACAGAAGACTACAGATTACATCAGACCTGCAAAAAATATCTATGTCACAGGAAGTGGTACGAGTTATAATTCAGCATTAATCGCCAAACAAATTTTTTCCAAATATGGCAAAATCAGTTACTGTAAAGTAAATAATCTCCGATATTCTTTTTCTGCCAATTCTAGAAATTTTTGGGAATTATTTCCAGTTTTAATCATTGATGAAATTATACTGCCACCAGCACCTACACCTTCTTTTGCAAATCCATCTGAAAATGCTTTCAATCCAGGAAATTGAGAATTTTTCAGTCCTGGATCAATTGCGAATGCAGGAATGTCTGCAATTTTTGAAATCAAATTCTTGAAATTTGCACTTTCATCACTTGTAATGTATGATGTAGTTCCAATTGCGGTGTTTTCATCATTAAATCCAATTTTTGAGGCAAAAGCAAGAATTGCAGTCATCTGAGTTCCACCAGCAAGCATTACTTTAGAAACCTCAGAAGCAGAACTTAGCATTCCTGCAACAAAAGGAATCATAGGATCCCCAACTTTAGAAATTACACTATACGGATGATCTGAATCAATTCTTTTTAGAGCTGAAGTCACAATTTGGTTTTTTAATTCCACAGGATTGTTGGGTATGCTAGAACTGACTTTGGCATCATAACCGAATGCTCGTAAAACAGCTAATGAAGTGGTTGTTCCTCCAGGAATGCTCTCACCAACAATTAAACAATCAGTAAGAGATGCTAAACTTCGTCCCACTATTCTTCCATAATCAACTGCATGTGATACTTCTGAATCAGTCATTGCATCTTGAATGGAAATATTTTTTCCAAAAGACATCCCAGTATCAATGAAAGGTAATTTTGGGGGAATTTTACTACCAGCATTTATTGTAATATGAGGTATGCTTGCAGATTCCAAAGCTGTTTTAGTTAACAAACCAGGAGTTGGTTTTCCATCAGGAGTCATTGGAATTTTATCAATTGTTTTACAATATCCATAATAGAGATATTCTGCATCGGCTGGAGGAGTAAATTTTATAGAATCTTTATCTGCACCTGCAAAAGTTATTCCAGGTATTTCACATGTTTCAGTATAAGACATTACAAGAGAGAAGAGAAACTTTCCTGATTTTATGCTGTCAAGAAAATTTTGAGCCTTTTCTGTATTTCCAAATAATTCAAAATTTTCCAAAGTATCACTAGCCCATCATTTCAATAAATTGCTGTTCAGTTCTTTTTTGCATAATGTGATTGGTAATTTTTTCCTGTCCAAGAGTAGAAGTTTCTGAATGACCATAATTATGTCCTGAATAAAGAACCAGATTATCATCCAAAGAATAAAGGACATCAAAGAGGCTGTGATACAGTTCTTTAGCACTACCTCCCGGTAAATCAATTCTACCACAATTTCCAACAAATAATGTATCACCGGAGAAAAGCTTACCATCACCTATCAGACAAATGCTATCTTTTGAATGTCCGGGCGTATGTAGAACTTTTAATTTTGAATTTCCAAATTCGATATAATCTCCATCCTTTACAGAAATATCATGTTTTAATTCTGAAAGTTCATGTTGAATGATGGGAGCTTTTGTTGCAATATTAATTGCTTCATTTCCAATGGTGTGATCAAAATGATGATGAGTGTTTACAATGTATTTTATTTTAAGATCATTTTTTTTAATAATTAATTCTAATTCTATAAGGTCCCATGAAGGATCTATGATGATTGCTTCATTTGTTTCATCATCTTCAACAATGTAAGTAAAATTCTGCATATTTCCTACTTGGATTTGATGAACTTTCATAGAATTCCCTCCTCAGCTTCTGGTGGAATCCCAATTTTTTCAGCATAAAGTTCTCCTGTCAAATCTTTTCTTTTTGGAATACCTTGTTTCATTTTATGAAAAGTTACTGTCATGTTGCATTTTGTGTAAATGTTTGCAGTTTCACCTGTTTGTGGATCTAATCCAGATGGAACATCAACAGCAAATTTGAAACACTCAGTTTGATTAATGTAATTAATTGCAGATGCGTATGGCTCTCTAATTTCTCCAGAGATTCCAGTGCCCAATATAGCATCCACCATTATATCAGGTTTAAAGTCGACATTAAAAGAATCGCCTGAAATTAATTTTACAGAAGGCATTTTTTCTAAAATGGACCAATTCCAATTGCTTTCTTCAGTTTTAATTTTTTCAGTAGTTCCAAGTAAAATTACTGTAACATTTGCACCGTAGCCTGCCAAATGTCGTGCCATAACTAGACCATCACCCCCATTATTTCCCAAACCAACAAAAATCAGAATTTTTTTTGATTCCAGATTACCTTGTTTATCAACTAGTCTTCTAACAGATGCTGCGCCAGCATTTTCCATCATGAATTTTTTTAAAAAGCCCATATCATGACCGTTATTTTCAATTTGATACATTTGGTCTACAGTAATTTCCATGATGTTCAAGAAAACAATAACCAAAATAAGAGTTTGGCAAACGGCTTTATCCTAGGTTTTAAGTTAATTAATTATGTCATTAAGGAATGTAAAATCGTCATTAAATAAAATTTCAAAATCACTAGGGACCATTCAGGATTCTAGAGAATTTCTTTTAAAAAATACTAGAGAAGTGATAATTCTTTGCAGTAGATCAATTATTGCAGTTCATAAAGGAGATTTGCAAACAGGCAGAAAAAATTTGAAACAAGCTCAAACATTATTAAAAAAATATAAGAAAAAAGCCATAGGAGATCTTAGAAGATACATCATAACGCCAGAACAAGAATTTGTCGAGGCTGCTTGTCTTGTGGCAATTGTTGAAAAAAAGCAAATCCCTTCAGATAAGAAATTAGCAGTGATGCCAGAATCGTATGTTTTGGGTTTACTTGATTGTATCGGGGAATTAAAAAGAATGGTTTTTGATAAAATTAGGACAGAAGATATTGAAGAGGCCATAAGAATTTTCGATGTAATGGAGAATTTGTATCTGAATCTTTACACTTTTTCATTATATGATAAAGTTGTAAAAGAGGCCAGAAGAAAGATCGATGTAAATAGAATTCTTGTAGACGATGTCAGATCTGCAATTACTGAAGAAAAGAGACGTTCAGAACTAGTAAAGACTTTGCAAAAACTAGAAAAATAATTTTAAAGTGCGGGCGATGGGATTTGAACCCACGAACTCCTGAGAGACTAGCCCCTCAAGCTAGCGCCTTTGGCCAGGCTGGGCGACGCC
>JABDKK010000004.1 GCA_013002265.1 Candidatus Nitrosopumilus sp.
AATGTGGATGGAGACAGGGCAGCTGCTTATGTTGCCGGAAAAGTAGGAAGTGACAAGGTATTATTCATCACAAATGTGAATGGGCTTTTAATGGATGATAAGCTGGTTCCAAAACTAACTTTGGCTGAAGCAAAAGAGATCAGACCTAAGATTGGTCCTGGAATGGAGAAAAAGATCCTGGCATCAACTGAAGCCTTAGATATGGGAGTTAAAGTAGCACTTATTGCAAATGGACAAAGAGAAAACCCAATATCATCAGCTATTGCTCGTGATAATTGTACGGTGATTGAAAATGAGTGAAGATCAATACATGGGAAATCTCTATCAAAGATTCCCAGTTACCATAGAGAAAGGAAGTGGCGCTCATGTTTGGGATGCAGATGGAAAGGAGTACATAGATTGTATGGGCGGATATGGTGTCGCACTAGTTGGTCATCAAAACCAAAGAGTAAATGATGCAATAAAAGGGCAAATTGAGAAAATTATTACTGTTCACAGTTCACTATACAATAAAACTAGAGAGGAGTTTTTGAAATTACTAATCGAATTAGCGCCAAAGGGACTCACACAAGTTCATCTAAACAATAGTGGTGCAGAAGCAATTGAAGCTGCAATAAAGTTTGCTAGAAAATTTACTGGTAAAAAAGGAATGGTTGCAATGAAAGGGTCATATCACGGAAAATCATTTGGAGCATTATCATTAACGTTTAATCCAAAATACAAAAAGGCATTTGAACCATTGCTAGAGAAAGTTTCATTTGCATCTTTTGGAGACATAGAATCTCTTCGTTCAGTAGTTGATGACGATACTGCTTTTGTTATTTTAGAACCAATTCAAGGAGAGAGTGGCATAAATGTTGCACCAGATGGATTTTTACAAGAAGTTAGAAAGCTATGTGATGAGAAAGGGATTCTGTTAATTTTTGACGAAATACAAGCTGGTTTAGGTAGAACTGGACGATTATGGGCTTGTGAACATTGGAACACATCACCAGATATTTTATGCCTTGCAAAAGGAATTGCTGGAGGTGTACCAATGGGGGCAACCCTAGTAAAACCAGATATCCTATCGGTAATAAGCAAAGGAGAACATTCTTCAACATTTGGTGGAAATCCTTTATCATGTGCAGCAGGAATTGCAGCATTAAAGGCACTTACAGAAGATGGCTTAATTGAAAATTCTGAAAAGATGGGAAAAATATTTAGAGATGGATTGGAAAAACTAAAAGAAAAACACACCATGATTAGAGAGATTCGTGGAAAAGGACTGATGATTGGAATTGAAATGAAGTTTGAGGTCAAAGACATACTAATGGGATTAATAGACAAGGGAGTCCTAATGTTGTATTCTGGAAGAAATATCCTAAGAGTTTTACCCCCCTTAATAATTTCTGAGGAAGACATAACAAAAGTCTTACATGCTCTTGATTCCATACTAACAAAAGAGGAACAAAAGAGAGATGTACAAGGATAAAATAGACGAGAAAATTATTGGATATCTAAAAGAGGATTCCAGGGAGTCTTTTGTAGACATTGGAAAAAAACTCAAGCTTTCCGAATCAGCAGTTAGAAGAAGAGTAAAAAATTTGGTAGATAGTGGAACAATTAAAAAATTCACACTTGAACTTGGGGAAGAGAATGCAACTAGTGCAATTGTGCTTGTATCAGTAGATTCTGCAACGGATACAGCAAAAGTTTCTGTTAAACTTGTCAAACTTGAAGGGGTTAAAACAGTGTACGAGATTACTGGTCAATACGACATTACAACAATAATTAGTGCGCCAAGTATTGCAGAAATCAACAGTAGTATTGATGCATTAAGAAAAATACAGGGTGTCGTAGATACAAACACGGTTATAATTTTAAGAAAAGTAATCTAATACGACTTTCGTTTTTTTAATTTAATTAAAAACTAGTTTAGGATCAGAATTTGGCTTAATCAACGAATATAGTACGAATATGTTTATATCATCTATTTTGATTTGCGATATCAGTAATGAAAGATCCGAATCACTATGCAAATATCTACAATGCATATGACAAAAATCCAAAGAAAATCAGAGTGTTAGACAGCACACTAAGAGAAGGAGAACAGCATCCAGGTGTTTCCTTTACAAACAAACAAAGAATACAGATTGCGTGGATGCTAGATTATTTTGGAGTTGATCAAATTGAAATTTCTCCAGTAGTATCCAGTGATCACAAGGAAGCAACTAAAACAATTATCAAGCAAGGATTAAAAGCAGATATCGTTTCTCATGGACGTGCACTAAAAGAAGACATTGATGTGTCACTTGATTGTGATGCAAAATGGTGTGCAGGGTATTTAGGAATTTCAGACATTCACCTAAAAGATAAACTTCGAATTACACGAGAAGAGGCCCTAGAGAGAGCTGTTGAAACAGTAGAATATGCAAAGTCTCACGGATTAAAGATTAGATTCACAGTCGAAGATGGCAGCAGAGCTGAGCCAGAATTCTTACTCAAAGTTTGCAAGGCAATTGAGGAGGCCGGAGTAGACAGAATCAGTCTACCTGACACTGTTGGAATATTGCGACCAATAGGAATGTACAATTTTGTTAAAAAAGTCAGAGAAGTAGTAGATGTTCCACTTGATGCGCATGTTCATAATGATATTGGTTTTGCAGTAGCTAATGCGTTTTCTGCATGTGATGCAGGAGTTGATCAAATTCATACAACCATTGATGGAATTGGAGAAAGGACTGGAATTCCAGCTCTTGCAGAAGTTGCAGTAGCACTAACTTACTTGTATAAATCCCCAAACGATTTCAGATTAGACATGTTACTTGATTTATCCAGATTGATTGAAGATTATACATCGATCAAACCTTATGATTCAAAACCAATTGTAGGATCTTCGGCATACAAGCACAAAGCTGGAACACATCTTGCAGCAATTCTTAGAAATCCTGCCGCATATGAACCAATTCCCCCAAGAGCAGTTGGAAACAGAAGAAGAATTGTTTTTGGAGAATTAGCTGGAAAAACAGGTGCTGCCTACTTGATGTCATTATTGGGACTTGAAAAAGATGGCGATGGTGCAAAGGCAGTTGCTGCAGGACTAAAAAGTCTCAGAATGGGAGATCTGATTGAAATTCCATTAGAGGACAGACTTGAAAAAAGGATAATTAATGATAAATAAAGAGGAATAATGGAGAGAAGACATGTCAAAATGTGAAGAATGTGATGCAGATATATCCATACCAAGTGATGCACTGGAAGGAGAAATTGTAACATGTCCTGAATGTGGCGCAAGTTTTGAATTAGTAAAAGGTTCAGAGGGTTTTGAACTAAAGCCTGCCCAAACGGTTGGCGAGGATTGGGGGCAGTGAGTCCTGACG
>JABDKK010000015.1 GCA_013002265.1 Candidatus Nitrosopumilus sp.
CACCTAAACACATTATTTGATAAAGCAATTAGAGTTGGAACTAGAATTAGAAATTCAAGCGGAATTGGAAAAGGTGGAATTTCAGTTGGATCCATGGCAGTAAAGCTTGCAGAAGAAAATATTGATGAATTAAAGACAAAGAATGTTTTGTTAATTGGAACCGGAGAAGTATCAACTCTAGTTGCAAAATCATTACAAAGACGCGGATATGCTTTTGATGTGACAAGTAGAACCATTGGAAGATCAATTACTTTCTGTGAAACTATGGGCGGCAATCCAGTAAAATTTGAAGAAGTTCTTTCAGGATTTGACCACTATGATGTGTTATTTGTTGCAACTACTGCACCTTATTTCCTTGTAACTCATGAGAGAATTATCAACGCTATGAATAATAAAAATGGTATGATGATTTTGGATTTATCTAATCCAAGAACTGTTGATGAGAAAGTGGCAACTATTGGAGGTGTAAAATTGATGAATTTGGATCAAATTGCTGAAATGGTGGAAAAAAACATGAATGCACGATTAAGCAAGGTAAAATCCATTGAAAATATAATTAATGAGGAAGTATCCGTATTAGAAGCCTCAATGAAAAGATTAGAAGCAGAACCACTTGTAAAAGATGTTTTCAAAAACATAGATAGTTTGAGAATAAAAGAATTGCAAAAAGCACTTCAAATGTTAGATGAGAAAGATGAAAAGAAAATCAAGGTTATCGAAGAACTAACAAAGGCGATAGTGGAAAGCATAGTTTCTACCCCTATGAATAACATCAGAAAAGCTTCTGAGCAAGGAAATCCTGAAATTGTAGAGCTTGCCAGTAAGCTATTTGACTATAAAAAACACAGTAAAACAGACTAGGATTATATTTTACCCAAAGAGAAATTCAAACATGTCATTTCCTATAAGGCGATTACGTAGATTAAGAATTTCAGATAAAATGCGAGAACTAGTTCAGCAAACTACACTATCCCCAAAAGATTTCATTTGTCCGGTTTTTGTTCAAGAAGATCTCAAAACAAGAGTAAAGGTAGAATCAATGTCAGAAATTGAAAGGCTTCCTCTAGATGACATTAATGATGAAGTAGGAACAATTAGTGATTTAGGAATTCCTGCCATTATGCTTTTTGGAATACCAACTAAAAAAGATGAATCAGGAACATCTGCATTTGACGATAATGGTATTGTTCAAAAAGCAACTTCTCAAATTAGGAAAAATTTTGGGGACAAGATGGTAATTATGACAGACGTTTGTCTATGCCAGTTTACATCTACGGGACATTGTGGAATTGTTAAAGGTAATAAAATTGACAACGATACTAGTCTTGAAACGTTAGCAAAAATCGCAGTCAGTCAAGCAAAAGCTGGAGTGGACACAGTATCCCCATCAGCAATGATGGACGGTCAAGTATCAGCAATTAGAAAAAAACTTGATGATGAGGGATTCAAAGATGTTTCAATAATGTCTCATTCAGCTAAACATCGTTCAAATTTTTATTCTCCATTCAGAGATGCTGCAGAATGTGCACCTAAATTTGGAGATAGAAAAACATACCAGGTACCATATACTAATGCACGAGAAGCAATGATGGAAGTGGAATCAGATATCAATGAAGGAGTAGACATTGTAATGATAAAGCCTGCGTTATCTTATTTGGATCTAATTGCAGAAACTAGAAGAAAGTATAACATTCCAGTTTCAGCATATAGTGTATCAGGAGAATATGCTCTTGTAAAGGCAGCTTCACAATTAGGGTATGTAAATGAAAAAGACATTACAGAAGAAATACTATATTCAATAAAGAGAGCAGGTGCAGACATGATTGTAACATATTTTGCAAAATCAGCTTCTAGATGTCTTCAGGAATCATGAGAAACGACGAACGATTTGAAATAGAGAGAGCATTTGATTTATTGCCACATGTTGTGGGTTCCAGCTGGGCTGTGATCTGGTTTCGGATGAAAGGAATCAAAAATCCAACAAGAGAAGAATACAGAGAAAAAACGCTAGAATATCTAACAATGATAGAGCCTGTGTTTACTTCCTATCCAAAAGAGCAGGATTTTGAAGGAATTCAGAAGTACATTGATTTTAGAAAAAATGAAGAGTATAGAAAAATACAATCGGGTGAAAATAAAGAAGTTGAAAAAAGATACGACAGATATGTGGATTATGGCTAAAGTTCCTGTCTTAGATGATTTAGATATTGTTTTAAAATTCTAGTTCGTTTTTTTGCTTCAATTTTTCCAGATTCTGTATTCATCAATAATTCTAGTTTGAGTAGTTTTTGGAAAAAATGATCAATGGTCCAGACTTTATCATTAGGATTTCGTTTCTTACAGAAAGGATCATCAGAATTGTAAAAGGATCTTCCCATTGAACCTGCCGTAGCAAATACTCTAGCTATCCCAATTGCTCCAAGAGCATCTAACCTATCAGAATCTTGAAGAATTTTTCCCTCCATTGTCTTGGGTTTTTTATTTTGAGAAAAACTGTGAACTTTGATTGCATCTGCAATAATTTTAATTTCTTTTTCAGTAAAATCATATTTTTTTAGAATTCTCTGAGATTCTTTTGCACTTTCAATTGAAGAATTTTTGGAGCGTTTGTCTGATTTAGGATAAGATATAATATCATGTAAAAGCACAGCACTAAGGATTAGTTTTTCATTTGCTTTTTCTTTTTTGCATATTTTTTGAGCATTTCTGTATACCCTCATAATATGATCAAAATCGTGTGCAGGATCATTTTGAATTCTTTTTTCTACTTCGTCTTTTAATGAATCAAGAACCTTCATTAGAATCTCCATATTTTGGGTTTAACAAATTTAATTTTTTTCTTAGTAATTAAAACTGTCCAGTTTATGGAAGCAAAGATTACCAGTACTCCAATCCCAACTCCATCAATCAACAAGATTCCAGTTAATCTATCTTCAAAAATTTCCAGAAATGGTCTCAGCACTGCATTACCAAAATAAATCATAATTATGTATGATATTACACGACCAACCCAAAAACCAAGATAAATTCCAATACTTTTAGCCCTCATCAAGCCATATGCTATAAAGAGCATGTTGCTAGGTAGAGGAGTAGCTCCAAAGAGAAACGATGCAATTAGATATCCATATTTTTTTCTATTTAGATAATCACCAATAATATCAAGATTAGATTTTTGTTCTTCACCTACAAATTTTCTAAATAAACCACTGATTCTTTTAAGAAAATACCTACCAATTGTAGCCCCCGTTGCACCCACTATTGCAAGAAAAAAGATATTCAAATTTGGATCAAGAAGATAAAAAGATGTCAAAACAATCCAACTTGGAGGCATCAGTATGGGGGATGCATTAACACCAAGCAGTACTAGAAAAATTCCAAAATACGAATATTCTCCAAAAATATCAAAAATATCCATCATATTTCTAAAATCACATGGCTTTTTTTGCTTCTAAACCCTTGGATCTTTGATCCGTCAGCAAATAGTTTTAAAATTATCTAAAAAATTAAAAAAATTACAAATTTTTTAAAACATTAATCATGATTTGTAACAAATTGGATCAATCATGCAATATCTTTATAAGCAATTTGTGCTTATATTTAATGATGACTGAGGTAATTTGGAAATGTTTTAGATGCAATCTTACATTCAAAGAAAAAGAATTATCCGATGTTCACAAAAAAATATCAAATCATTCTATAACCAAAGTTAAAACATTGGTTGCATAAATAATACAATTTTCGTTGTAGCAATTTTAAAAATAATATTATGCAGAGGGTGGGATTTGAACCCACGAACTCCTGAGAGAAGGGATTTCCTATTTAGAAGATCTTGAGTCCCTCTCGGTTGACCGGGCTTCGATACCTCTGCAAAAAGAATTGGAATTAACCGATATTTTTCAATTGCTATTTGGATGAGACAGAAGATCTATAATGTTCAATATTTTTTAACAAAGCTTATAATCGTGCAAATTTGTTTCAAAAATAGATGGCAGAATTCATACCAATTTCACAAGCAAAAAAAATGCGAAGCGGAGTTAATGTAGATGCCGAAGTTAAGAGCAAAGGAGAACCAAGAACTGTTAATCTAAAAAGTGGAGGAACAGTAGATGTCTGTGATGCAGTAATAGCTAACGGTGAAACTGAAGATGACCAAATGAAACTCACATTATGGGGCGATGATATCAAAGCAGTAAATGTTGGCGATAGAGTTGTCATCACTAATGGATATACAAATGAGTTCAAAGGAGAAGTATCCCTAACCAAAGGTAAATTTGGTCAAATGGAGATCAATCCTCAATAATTTCTTTTATTGTTTTTATTATTTTTCCAATCAACTAAAGTTACAATTATTCCAACTACAGATACAATTGCTCCCAAAATTAGAAAAAGTCCAGAGATTGCAAGAGGAAAGATCATAGTGGCAATGGGAGACGGGGATTAGAAAAGACATCAGAGTTTTCTGGATCTTCTGAAAACATGGCAAAAATGTTAACGCTTCTTGGACCAATATTTTTTATTTCTAAATTCAATGTATCAGATTGAGTAATCTCCAACAAATCAAACAAAATAGGGGCATTCCGAGTAAAGGTTCCATAATCATCTCCAAAAATATTAGATATTTTTATTGAAAGTTCATCATCAGATTGATAATCACTGATTTGAATTCCCCAAAGTAATGGAACATCAGAAGAGAGTGTACTATATGAGACATATGCCATATCCCCAGGCATGATTTGAATCTCATTTGAAACTTCATTAAACATTCCTTCAAAAAGAGAAGATGCCTGAAGAGAATTAGCATCAGTGATGTTTGGTGGTACAATCTACATGGCAAGCGAAAGGGAAATCATCACCAAAACGATACCAGAAATTGCAATTATCAGTCCATGTTTATTCAATGTAATAAGAGAGGAATTTATCCTACTTTAATATCACATAATAAAGAAAGAAGAGTTATCGTCTTTTCTTTTTTGCCGGTCTCTTTTTAGCTGCAGTTTTCGTTGCCGGTCTCTTTTTAGCTACTTTACGTTTTTTGGCTAATAGTTCTTTGAGTTTTAAGGATACTTTACCTAATGCATTTTTCTCAGATTCTTCGGATTTTCTACGTCTTTCTAATTCTTTAACTAATTTTTCTGCTTGTTTTTTACTGGAAGTCATAGTTTCCTTCAAGGAAGGTTTTGATTGAGATTGTTTTTGAATTTTAGATGTAATATTTGATTTCATATTTGAGAATTTTTCTACTTCGTCAGAAATTTTTTTAGCAGTTTTCTGTCTATTTTTTATTTCTGAATTTAGTTCTTCAATATGAGTGTGAATTGAGCGTAATCTAGCCTCAGCATTCTGTTTTTCTTCAGGATTATCCGAAAATTCAATTTCTTGTTCTATTTGTTCAACTGTCTCTTTATCTTTTAACAGTCTCTCTTGGGCAGATGTTACCAATCTTTCAATACTCTCTAATTGAGCTGTTTTTTGAGTAAGAATATCTGAAATGTCTGATGTGTCTTCTTTGGCAGATTCGATTTTTTTATCAATAGTATTCAAAGAGGAACTGGATCGTCTTTCGGCAGAGCGAAACTCTTTGAGTTGTTTTTCAGCCTTTTTCCTAAGCTTTGTTGCATCTTGCTTTTTTTGGCGTAGTTTGACTACTAGTTTTTCTAATGATGCCAATAATGAGATTAAAGTAAATGGCTCGGTTAAGTTGGTAATATAATCATGATTTGACTTACCAGTTAAGAAAATTAACTAACTTTGATCGCAAAAAACATTTTTTGAAAAAATATTAGTACAGACATTTTATTCTAATTATGGATTTTCATCCAAAAGATTTGCCAATATCAAAAATATATGATCTAAAAGATGAAAAAGATGCTGCTGAGGCAGTTGAAGACATGGTAAGAATTGGATTTGAAAATAAAAAAGAAGGATTCAAAGTTTTGATGCCAAAAGAATCAAAAATTGCAAAAAGAATTGGATATACTGTTACTACAGGTGTAACATATGGTCTAAAACAAAAAAATGAAACTAGAGATATCAGATATTGGACATATCATCATGATGATGATCATTATGCAATAGTTTTGATTAGCAGTAATGCGGTATCAGAATTAGGTTTTTGATTTTTCAAAAAATTTGTAAAGTTTTGTTCTCCTTGCCAATACACCTGCAAGCATCACACCAATTACTGCCCCACCAATTACATCCATCGGATAGTGTTGTAAAACATAGATTCTGCTTATAGATATCATTACTGGGTATAGAAACATCAAATATGTCCATCGTGGGAATCGCTCAGACAAGGCATAACCTAGAATTATAGCAAATATCATAGATCTCGCAGCATGCCCAGATGGAAAAGATGCATCATACCCACCTTCACAAAACAAAGCAAACGTATCTTTGCTAATCGGAACTGGGAATGGGGCACCTTCATACTCAAAATTAGGTCTTTCTCTATCTATTCCGCATTTGATATATCCAGTTAGAAGCGTAGATAGTACAATCAAAATCATCAGTGTGATTCCAATTCTTCTTGTTTTTGGAATGATTAACATCAAAATTCCAAAGCCTAACATCCAAAGAGCTTCACCGCTTTCAGTAACATATTGCATAAAGAGGTTAAGTGAAGCATTCCCTACATTTTGAGAGAAATATCCAATTACACTTTGATCAAAACTCTCAGTTACCTCATAGAAAACAAGTGCCGTTAGAATTAGAAAAAATATTGTCAGCAGTACAAATGAGCGGGACCTAATATCAAAAATCCAATTTTGCAATTAATTAAACCTCAAATAATTTTTAATTTTTAACAATACATAAGTTTTGGAATTGCATCTCATTATCCAGAAACATAATAAGAGAAAATAATTCTGATCGGCTCAAAGAATTTAACCAAGTGCACAATAGACAAGTCGTGAAGGTACTCACACTGGATGATTTTGACCTAAAAGGCAAGACAGTTTTTTTAAGAGTCGACATGAATTGCCCAATTGATCCAGAAACACTGGAAATT
>JABDKK010000023.1 GCA_013002265.1 Candidatus Nitrosopumilus sp.
ATCCTACACCTATTGCAAGGGTTATCGTCATAGCAGCAGGTAGTCCTTCTGGAATTACAGACACCGACAGTGCAACTACTTCCATGAATAGTTCAGATGCAGTTCTTTGAACAACTAAAATTCCAAAAACAAACGTCAAAACAGACAACCCAAGTATTACAAAAAGAAGATTTTTACTAAAATGAGATATTCTTCTGGTTAATGACGTCTCAAGTTGCTCTGCTTTACGCATTGTCTGAGATATTTTACCAGTCTCGGTGTTATTTCCAGTCAATACAACCACTCCAATTCCGTAACCATTTGTGACCAGAGTCCCACCATATGCCATGTTTTTTCGTTCTGCTAGAATCGTGTCTGATGGAAAAGTTCCAGTTTGCTTTTGTACGGAGATTGATTCTCCTGTTAATATTGACTCGTCAATTTTTAGATCCTTTGTGTGCACTAGGCGCATATCTGCAGGTATCTTGTCTCCTGAGCGAAGTTGCACCACATCCCCTTCAACGATATGTCTTGACAGCAGGCGGGTTTTTTCGTTATCCCTTACCACGACATTCTCGCTTTTTACAATTTGTGAAAGAGCCTGAATTGCTTTGCCCGCCTTGCGTTCCTGAATAAAACCAATTATCGCATTGGCTATGACCACTCCGAATATCACTCCCGTATCAACCCATTCTTGCAATGCTGCAGTTATGGAACCTGCTATCACTAGAATCAAAACCAGTGGTTGCTTGAATTGTAAAAGAAGTGAAACCAAAAAACTTTTTTCCTTTTTTATAGAGATCGTGTTTTCACCAAACTTTCGCAGTCTATCGCTTGCCTCACTTTGGCTTAAACCTTTTTCAGGATTAACATCAAGTATGGTTGTGACTTGTTCTACAGTTAATGAGTGCCATGACGTATCTGGTGTTTCCTGCAATGTTATGCTCTGATGTTTTTGGATAATTAGATTATTAAATGAAAGCCAAATTTGGCAATATACAATAACATTATATGATAATTCTCAGTAATGCGAGAATTGAAAGATTCAAAGACTAACCTGTTCGCCCTTTACAATGATTTTCTGATTAATTCATTTAACTTTCAAATGGGGTATGGTTCAACACTTTTCCATTCATGGATTAAAGCAGCAGACTCTGTTTCTAATTTAGAGGAACCAACTGGCAAAAAGATTCAAGATAAAATGAGAAGTACTTTTGATACAGAGATACAAAATAATTTGAAAACAACAGATTTTTCAAAATCATTATCTAATTTTATCAGTTCATACACGGAATTTGCATCATCTGTACACCATGACAGATTGTACAGGCATCTTGAAACCATGTTCAACAAATATGATAACATGGTGGAACCTATCAGGGATGCCGTTAATCGGACGCCATCTGAAGTAATTCCGATGGAGGGAAGATTTGAGGTTCATCACTACAAAACGGATTCGCCGAAAAAATTCAAAACCCCAATTCTTGTTGTAGGATCTTTGATCAACAGACATTACATTTTGGACTTGCTTCCAGAAACAAGTGTGATAAAATATTTTCAGCAGTTGGGATTTGATGTCTATGCCACTGACTGGAGGATACCTACAGTAAAGGATGAGAATTTATCCCTTGCAAGCTATGCACATGAGTATCTTGAAAATGCAGTAGATAGAGTGGAAGAGATTACAGGCTCTAGAAATGTCACCTTGTTCGGATATTGTTGGGGCGGAATTCTATCACTGATTTATTCTGCATTACATCCGGAAAATGTAAAGAATCTGATTTTGCATGCCACACCAGCTGATTTTGGAAGACCACCCACAGTATTAGAATCTTGGATTAGAAACTTTGACGTCAAAGAATTTGTAAAAACTTTTGGAAATGTCCCATCATCATTTCTCAACATTGCATTCTGGTTGCGCAACCCTCTAGAGGCTACTTTAAAGTACCAATTTTATTTTAGCCAACCGAGAAACACAAACGAGATTATGCAGTTTTTGGCTGTAGAGTCTTGGCTTTATGACAGTGTTCCAATCATTGGAAAGGCATTTGAGCAAATCATAGATGACATTTACAAGAAAAATCTGCTCATTCAAAACAAGATGATGCTTGGGGAAGACCTTGTTGACCTGAAAAAAATCACCATGCCAGTACTGAACATAGTTGGGACAAATGATGATCTTGTTTCATCAGAATCCAGTAGAACAATTACCGAGATTGTTTCAAGCGAGGACAAGAAGACATTGGAATTTCCAACTGGCCATGTAGGATTGTGCATCAGCAAGACAGCTCACAAAAAACTATGGCCTGAGGTTGGCAAGTGGCTCAAAGAGCATTCAACTTGATCATTCACATGGCATAAATTTCTAAAAAAACACCATCATGTTTTGGCATAACATGTTAGGACATCTTCAATCTCTTGGAATATTTGTAGAGACAAGCAAGAAAAACTAGTATTGTTCTATAATGTCTGGCTTATTTTGGGCAAGTCTGTCTAAAAATTCTTGTGAGTTACATGTTACGATCAATTTTTTGTCGATACTTTTTAGGTAGTTTCGGGAAAATTATCGAATTGATATGAATAATCAATCAAACTCTCGGAAAGTTTCGTAACATTACACTGAATTGATACCGAAAAGAAAACTACCGAAACCGAACTGATACCGAATTGATAATTTGCTGTCTCCGAATTGATAGTTCATTCCACCGAATTGATAAAAAATATCAGAAAAACAGTCATTTCAAACTGCATTTCCAATCTCATATCAATTTTCGACGTTGTCCTTTCTTTCATTTTTGTAACGGTTGTACAACCACAATCCTCCAAAGATTGCAACCATTACTCCACCAAAAATCAAGAAGGTCTTTGAATACCCTCTTTCTAGTTGAATATATTAAAATTCTAATTTAGTGTTTTTTTTAAAATAAAGTCTATGTGAATGGCGTACTGATAATTCTATTTGCAACTAGAATCATTAATGCCAACGGTATGCCCGTACCTATTATAATTCCAGTTAGAACCAGATAATCTCTCTTTTCCATAATTTTATCAAAATTCAACTAGCACTTGTTTAATACTTTTACATCACTTTGCATATGATCACGAAGATATTCCTTGTAAAAACATGAAAGATTAAATTCTGCATATCGTCTTTACAAAAAAGAAAAAAAGAAATGATTTGTCTAGAGTCTTGGCATAATGCTGAGCCTTGATCTTGCCGTTACTGCAACTATTGAGATAATTGCTACTGCTAGAATCATTGCAGCAATCGTTCCAAATTCCGGAACTACTTGCTTTGTGGCAATTTCTCCTGGAA
>JABDKK010000031.1 GCA_013002265.1 Candidatus Nitrosopumilus sp.
ATCCTAATGCTGCACCATTTCAATATTTTGGAATCACAAGAGATATGGGTGAACATATTGCTGCACATGACAAACTCTTAGCAATGGATTGGGACATTATTGTTTCAGGACATGAACCAATCTTGGGGACTCCTGAACATCTAAAATTCAATAAAGAATTCACTCTATCAGTATTAGATAATGTATTTACTGCAATGCAGACTACTCAGCCAAGCGCAAATTACTTTGGTGATTTGGCAAACAAGTGTGCGGAATTGACTGTAGAGCAATACTCAGATCTTAAAGACATTGAAGTTTCTCCAGTTGAAAATTGTGTTACTATGGTTTTCTATGCGATGATTGATTAGAGAATATTTTACTCTTGCAGGATAAAACATACATAATTTATTGAGAAATTATACTCTCATCTGTGATTGATTCATTCCATTTCTTTGACCATGTCCACATAACAAATACTTGAATGATAACAAAAACAATGGTGGATAGAATAACACTTTCAGGTAAACGACCTTCAAATGATCCAAATAAGACATAATGTTCTTCTCCAAAAAAGAAACGAGTTTGAACGAGTTCAAAGATTACCCCTCCAACCCCAAAAATCAAAAACCATAATCTTAATTTCTGAATCTTGTAACTTGCATAGAGATTTAGAATTGGAATAACCACAAAAAACATCTGTAGTATTACACTTACAGGTTTTTTGACCATAATCATCCTTCCCATTCAGATTATTTAACGACAATTTCGTGAAAGATAGAACCCTTTTTAAGAAAATGATTGACTTGCAGACCAATAATCATTTTACAAGTATCGCCAGTATGAAATTCATTCTTTTATTCTTGGTAGAAAGAATAAAAACTTGTTTTCATTTTCTTTTCTCAATTACTTCTTTCATACTCAATGTTACGTTACAATATTTCCAAGATTTTCTATAGCACATTCTGATGAACAATATTGACTAAAACGATTTTCAAATTCTCTCCCACAATTTTTACAAACTAGTGTGCCCAAACTTACTTCAGCCCTTTTCGAAGTTGATCATTTACAATTTTTGAAAAACTTGCTGATTGATTTGTTTGTTGGATTTGCTTTGATTGGATAAATCTGAGTTTTTTTACTAAATCTGAACTTAATACTATTGTAACCCTTTTTCTCACAATCTTAATTGGGTTTTAATAAATAATGGATTGCTCCCTAAGGGGAGTTTTATTAATAATAATGTGCTATTGATCTTATGCAAAGGAGACTGAAACGGAACAAGTTGGAAATTTTTTACGATATCTTAAATGAATTTAAAAAAGAATCTTCTTTTGGAGAGATAAAGCGTACTAGAATTCAACAAAAATGTAATATGTCATATGATAAATTTTCTAAAAATCTTGATGAGCTAGAGAACCGAGAACTGATTTCTAGTAATTCTTCATTGCAAATTACTGATAAGGGAATACAATTTTTAGAAGATTATGGTAAAATTAATCATTTTTTAGATAAAATGAAACTTGATTATTTGAGTGAGGAGTCTGTTCTAGATGAAACTTGATTTGAACTACCCTCCACTAAAACACGTTGATGCTTTAGAATCCCAAGCAAATCACTCTATGGTACTTTATGATAAAGAAGAATATCGTAGATTAGTTCAAAACAGATTCATTGAAAATGGATTAAACAAAGGAGAAAATTCGTTTTATCTTACATTTAGAGATCCTAAACTAGTAGAGCATGATCTAATGGAATATGGGATTGATGTTGATTTGTTCAAAAAAAGAAATCTACTTCACATTTTTCAAATTAATAATGACATGGAAACCCATGAAGAGATTAAAATAAACTTAGAACACTTGTTTGAAAATCTGACTGCTGATCTTAAACCTCCATTTAGATTTACAGGAAGAATTGTCCCAGATGTTTCTACTGTAGAAGGTATCAAATCTGAATTAATGTATGAGCATTTGTTCCATTCAAATTTTGATAAATATCGATGCTCTTTTCTTTGTGCATATCCTATTGAAACAATTGAAAAAACTAATAGATCTGAATGGTTGAGACATTTACTGGAGAATCATCACAATCTGATTTATGCAACAAACCCTGAAAATTCTGTGACTTTTGATACCGATTTGCTTCGCTCTGCATAATGGAAATTACTGGGAATATCTTATGTAATTAGATTAGACAATTGCCATCATTGAAAACCAGATCATAAAAATACCT
>JABDKK010000104.1 GCA_013002265.1 Candidatus Nitrosopumilus sp.
CCTTATGGTTCGACGGATCAAAGAAGGGACGGTAATTGACCATATTGATGAGGGTAAAGGGCTTCAGGTACTCAATGCATTAAGAATCGATGGGGGAGATGGGAGTTTAATTACAATAGCGTTGAATGTACCAAGTGGTAAATTTAAGAAAAAAGATATTATCAAGGTAGAAAATAAATTTCTAAAAGATGATGATACAAACAAGCTTGCGGTTATTGCTCCAAAAGCAACTATCAACATGATAAGAGATTACAAGCTTGTGGAGAAGAGAAGAGTCTCATTGCCAAATGAGATAGATAGAATATTTCGATGTTCAAATCCTGATTGTATTACAAACAGTACAGAACACATTGAATCAGTTATGGATGTAATTGACAAGGAAGGAACAGTACTCAAGTGTAGATACTGTGCAAGGGTTTTAGATGTAAATCAGCTAAAATATAATTAATAAAAATTTAAAAATATGAAAAATATATTGTCAGGACTATTGTCCTAAGATGATAAACATCATTACTATACCGTAGATAGCGATTGACTCAACCATACCCACGAAGATGAATACCTTTGACTGCAAAGCTGGGTTTTCGCTAATGACTGCAAGACCTGCTGCACCTACTTGACCAAGACCTATTCCGGCTCCACCTGCTGCAATACCAAAGGCCAAACCAGCACCTAGGAGTTTCATAGAATCGCCACTAGATGCACCATCTTCTGCTGCAAATGCAACTCCGGTTGATCCGAGAATTGAAATTGCTGATGCTGCCAAAAGTAACAAGACTATAGTTTTCATTTACGATGTTGGCTCCTCTTGGTCCATATTTAAATCATGATGAGGTAAAATATTCAAATTCGATCTAATGCTTTCTTTTTGAATGAAGTTAGTTCATCTTGAATTGATTTTACGAAATTATCATGATTTGAATCCAATTCCTTCTTAGAATGTTCAAGTAATTTTTTAATCTCTTCTTTTGCCATTATTTTCTACTTTCCATCTTTGCCTTCACTTTTTTTAACTTTGCGAATTCTTCTCTTTCTCTTTCCTCAAGAGTTGCAAGAATAAATCTAATTTTTTGTTGATATTGTGGGATAATGACATTTTCAAGTGCATTGAGGAGTTTTTGTGTTTTTTCTAGTGCTTTTGCCAGACTAAAAATAGAATTTTCATATTCAGCAGCTTTACAAATTTTTGGAAGTAGTTCCTTGATCTGCTTTGAAGCTCTGTCAATTGATGAGTTTGTATCTGCAAATCCGTAAGGCATTGATTTTGTATCTTTTTCAGTTACTGATAGTGCAGGAATCTTTACATCTACTACTCTTCTAACATTTACCTCAACCTCCATTACTGGTGGTGTAGATTCTGCAACAGAATCAACTGTGTTTGTTCCTAATGCCAGATATGCTTCATTAACTGATTGATAAATATCTTGAAGAGGTTCCCAAATTCCTCCTCTAGCTTTAGATGCTTCTTCAATCATCTCTTCAATATTTTTTAAAAGAACTTTACGTTTATCATCTAAAATTTTCTGAACCATTACGGCTACTTGAGTAGATTTTTTGTATTTTAGAAGCTCAATTTTTGTGGCTGCAACATTCTGTCCAAATGACATTCTGTCACTCTTCCTTGTAGAATTCGTCTATGTACTTGTCTTTGATTTTGGTAATTTCATTCTTTGGTAGTTTAGAAACAATCTTCCATAAGATTCCAAGTGTTTCTTCAATGGTTCTATTCTCATCTGTTGCTTGTGATAAGAATTCTTTCTCAAAGACATCACCGACGTCCATGTATTTCAAATCAATTTCAGTCAATCCGGCTTTACCTACAATTCCGGCAAGTGCTCTTACTTCTTGAGCACGAGAATATGCATCATAAACTTGGTTTGATACCTCACCATGATCTGCTCTAGTACTTCCTTCACCAATTCCGTCCTTCATTAGTCTACTAAGACTCATCAAGATGTTGACTGGTGGATAAACCCCTTGTCTAAACAAATCTCTACCAAGTACAACTTGACCTTCTGTAATGTAACCGGTAAGATCTGGGATTGGGTGAGTAATATCATCAGATGGCATTGACAAAATTGGAACTTGTGTGACACTTCCTTTTCTGCCGTTTAATTTTCCTGCTCTTTCATAAATTGTTGAAAGGTCAGTGTAAAGATAACCAGGATATCCTTTTCTTCCAGGAACTTCTTCTCTTGCTGCACTAATC
>JABDKK010000128.1 GCA_013002265.1 Candidatus Nitrosopumilus sp.
CTTGAGGCTAGAAACAGGACTACTGCTTTATGCGTAGCACTCCTAATATTTTCAAGCAGGTACGATATTTCTTGTCTCGTGTAGGCTTTGTCATTACCACTTTTTCGTTCCTCTTTTAGCATCCTAAAGACTTTATCCCAATTCAGAATTATGTCATTAGCATAGTAGAATGTCTTTACTCCTGCCATCTTTGATCTGATGCCATTTCCTCTCAGATTCCTTCCTTTTAGATAAAAGACATAGTCTTCAACCATTTCTTGTGATTTTTTTACGTCAATGGTCAACAATGAATCAAAGTCTCTGATTCTAAAGTAATCTCTGTATTTCTCAATCTCAAAATCATATCGTTCTCTTGTTTGCTCTGATGTAATCATGTTGTGAAAAACAATCAATGAGCGTTGTGATCCCATAACTTTTTTCGATTTTTCATTGATAAAAGCAGCATTTCCGTTCACGGTAACGATTAGTATACTTATTTTTATCCACTATTTGGTCAACGAATCTTGTTAATCACCGATTATCCTACCTAACTGAGAATTAGTTCTATTGGTTCATGTTAAAAAAGTAGAGATCTTTGGTTTCAAATCATTTGGGTTTAAGAATACAACTGTTCCGTTTGAACCTGGACTTGTATCGATCTCTGGCCCAAACGGTTCTGGAAAAAGTAACATTCTTGATGCAATAATTTTTGCAATGGGTGAAAACAAACCAAAAGTTATGAGAGTTGATAAGCTAAGATCTCTGATCCATGATATTGAGGGAAACAGACGTGGACCTAAGATGGCAAGATCAAGTGTACATTTTGATAATTCTGATAGAAAAATTCCAGTTGATTCAGACAATATCGAGATCACAAGAGAGATGGATGAAAATGGAGAGAACAACTACTATCTTAACAAAAAGAAAACAAACCGAAGTCACATTTTAGATCTTCTTGATATGGCAAATGCTGGATTGGGACAACTAAACGCAGTACAGCAAGGAACTGTAACTAGAATCTCAGAATTTACTTCAGAGGAAAAAAGAAAAACAATTGAAGATTTGATTGGACTGTCATATTTTGATGAAAAAAAGACAGAGGCTGTAAAACAACTCGATGAGGCAGATAGAAGATTAGAAATTGCTCTAGCTAAAATGGGTGAAATAAAAAAACGAATAGATGAGCTAGAGGAGGAACGAAACCAAAAATTAAGACACGATATTTTAGAACGAGAACTAAATCGATACAAGGCAATCTCTGCCGCAAATAAAATGAAGGTAATTTCAAGTCAGAAATCCGTCAAAGAAGACAATTTGAAGAATATTACTGCTGAAATTACCCAATTAGACACAGAACGTGGTACAATTCGAGAAGAAATTTCTAGTCTGGAATCCGAAAAATCCAAACTGATGGCTGAAGCAAATGATTACACACAAGCAAAATCCACTTTGGATGCAGAAATTAGCTCTGCAATGGAACAATATGAAATAGATAACTCTGCAATTTCTGCATCAAAGAAAAGAATCACACAAATTGATTCTAGAATTCCTGAAATCAAATCTGAATTAGAAGGGATAGACAATGCTCGAGGAGACATTGAAAACCAAATCCAAAAAATTAAAGAATCTATTGAACAAACCAATCAAAAGAAAACAAAAATCAATGCAGATTTGGAAGTTGTCGACACTCAAAGAAATAAAATTTTAACAGAACAATCAGAAGCAGCAGCAAAAAAATCTGAGATTGATAAAAAAATTAAAACTCTTGATACGCAATTAAATGAAGCCAAACTAAAACTTTCAAAAGTTCAACATGAGAAATATGAATCCACAATTAAAATCAAGGCAAACACTACAAAACATAATGAATTAGAACAGGATATAGAAAAACTAATTGGATACAAAACTCAACTGGAAACAATGATAAAAAATCACACTGATTCTATCGCTGAAATTAAATCTAGAATTTCAAAACTGCAAGAAAGAAAATCAAAGATAAACAATGACATGGATGAATTAGGATTAATATTGGAAAAATCTAGTACTGCGGCAACTCAATACAAATCAAAAATTAATACTGTAAAAGGATTCATGCATGAAGATTACACTGTTGCAAAACTAAAAGAAGATGCTGAAAAACTTGGCATTGAAGGTTTAGTGTATGAAATGATTTCATGGGACAAACAATACGATCGCTCTGTTCTTGCAGTAAGTTCAGACTGGATTAAAGCAATTGTCGTAAAAGACTTTGCCACATTGCTTGGTATAGCTGAAGTTGCTAGAAGTAAAAAACTTCCAAAACTCAAAATAATTCCACTGGATGCAATACCTAAGTTTAAATTTACATTGCCAAAGGAAAAAGGCGTTCTGGGAATTTTAGCTGATTATGTTAAATGTGATGATGCTTTTTCTCCACTCAAAACATTCCTTTTTGGTAATATTGTCCTCACTGAAACCCGTGAATATGCCTATAATGTATCTAAACTAGGATACAAATCCGTTACTCTTGATGGTGAATTCTTTGAAGCAAAGGGAGGCACTGTGGTCATTGACATTAATTCAAAAATTTCCAAACTCACTAAATTAATTTCTATGAGTAGTGACATTGATGGATTGTTCCAATCTATTAGTTTGATAAAAAAATACATTCAAAAGAAAAAACACAGTCTTAAAAAATTAGACGATTTAATTCAATCTTATGCTGACAGACTATCCATCTCTGAAAATTCACTTACATCCACAAATGAAACCTATTCAAATTTGAAATCAAGAATAACATCTGCAATTAATATGAAAGAACATCTAAAACAAAGAATCTCTACTTTAACTGAGAGGAATTCTTTAATTGAATCTGAAATATCCACAAATGAATCTCACATAGAGTCTCTAAATCAGAGAATTGCAATTGTTGAAGAAAACTATGCCAGCGGTGAGCAAAACAGAATTGCCAATGAACTATCAAAAATAAACATCAAGAAAGCAGATATTGAAAAACTTTACACGACAATAATGAATGAATACCGTGACAAATCATCACAACTTACTACTTTACAGACACAAGATAATAGGGAAAAATCTCAATCAAACAGATTACATGATGAAGAAAATTCATTAAATCTTGAACGCCAAGAGTTAGAAACTAAGATTAACGAATTAGAAATTCAAAAAGAATCAAAATCCAAAATCCTTGTAGAGTTAAGGGAAAAAGAACAAGAGCTTATTTCTTCTTCTGGCTCTTCAATTGACCATCTAAAAGAATATGATGATAAACTAAAAATTTTATCAGAAAAGGATCGTGAACTCACGAAACAGATCAATACATTAGAGCGACAATCTGATTCATTGAATCGTGATTTGCATGATTTAATTCAAAATGAATCAAAATTACAACAAATTCTATCTGCCTTTGGCTTCAGTAAAGATATGGAGACATTTGATGTTGATTCTATTGTACAAGGATTGAGTACTGAACTGTCATCGCTTAATGCCTTAAATGCAAAAGCACCCGAAACCTATCTGGAAGTATCCTATGGTTACCGTTCAATGTCTACAAGAAAGAATTCTCTCGAGGAAGAAAGAAACTCAATTGTCAAATTCATTGAAGATATAGAAAAAGACAAGCGCCAAACCTTTTTGGATGCATTTGATAAAGTCGATAAAGAAATTAGATTAATCTTTAACAAAATGACTGGAGGAAATGCTTGGCTTGAATTACAAAATGAAGATGATATTTTCAATTCTGGAATTTCATATCTGATTCAATTCCCAAATAAACCAAAAAGAGAATCTACCTCTATCAGCGGTGGTGAAAAGACATTAGCTGCAATTGTATTTGTACTTGCATTACAAAAACTAAAGCCATCTCCATTTTATCTCTTTGATGAAGTTGATGCACATCTTGATGCACCAAACTCTGAAAGATTAGCAAATATTTTAGAAGAGCGTTCCAAAGAAAGTCAATTCATAATGGTATCTCTTAAAGACTCTGTTGTAAAAAGGGCCAAACTAATCTATGGTGTTTTCCCAAAGAACGGCGTTTCAAATGTTGTAACATACAAAGATAAACGAATGCCATCGGTTAGAACATCTTAATCCAACTCTACATAACATGCACAAAAATGGTCATCTCCAACTTTCTCTAATGCAGGATCTTCTTTACACTTATCAATTTGATAAGGGCATCTTGATCTAAACCTACATCCCTCATACACATCAACATCAATTGGTTCATTAATTCTGATTTTCTTTTCTTTGTACAGGTTTTTAGGGTCTGGCTCTGAAATTGCATCAATTAGTGCCTGAGTGTATGGATGTCTTGGTTTTTGTAAAACTTCGTCAATAGTGCCAATTTCTACAATTCTTCCAAGATATAGTATCCCAATTCTTTGCCCAAAATATCTTGCAGTGGCCAAATCATGCGTGATATAGATAAATGAAACATCATATTTTTTCTGTAGTTCATGCATCAATTCCAACATCTCCGCTCTGATTGACATGTCAAGCATGGAGACTGGTTCGTCTGCAATGATTATCTTTGGTTTAACAGATAGGGCTCTTGCAAGAACCACTCTCTGTCTTTGTCCTCCTGATAACATGTGGGGGTATTTTTTAATAATCTCTTCAGCAGGTTCTAATTTTACCTCCTTTAGCACCTCTGTAACTCTTTGTACTCTTTCAGATTTGTTTCCCATTTTGTGAATTTCAAGAGGTTCAGCTACGATATCTCTGATTTTCATTCTAGGATTAATAGAGTCATATGGATCTTGATGTATCATTTGACAATTCATTCTAATTTTTTTAAGACTTTCTTCATCCTCGCCAATGATTTGATCTTCAAAAATTACATTCCCTGAATCTGGTTCAATTGATTTTAAAATTAATTTTGCAATAGTTGATTTCCCTGAACCTGATTCTCCAGCTAAAACAAACACTTCACCTTTTTTTAGCGAAAATGTGATGTCATCTGCTGCTTTCACTGTGGCAGCTTTTGATCCAAAAATTCCTTTTTTGACAAAATATTTTTTTAAATGCTCTACTTTGAGAATCTCATTCATCAATAACTAATGAATAAAGAAGTATATCAAGAAATATGATTTATGCGTAGAGGATGGGATAAAGAATTTATGTTAAAGAATTACGAATTTAATACTTGAGTGACACCGTTCAAAAAAATCTTAACTACAAAAAATATGTAATCGATTCTAGACTGCAATATTTTAAACCGCATTCAACAAAAATTGAGAAGAGTTTTGCTGAAGATATATCTTCAAGTTTGATTGATGATTCAAAATTTATCAATCCGAAATATTTCTATGACAAAAAGGGATCTGAATTATTTGAAAAGATCTGTACTCTTCCTGAATATTATCCAACACGTACTGAAATTTCTATTCTAAAGAATTTGCAAGATGAATTACCAAATTACATTGATCATACATTCAGATTAGTTGAACTCGGTAGCGGCGCATCCATTAAAACTAGATTACTGCTTGATATTTTTACCAGTATTCAGAAAAAAATCGAATATTTTCCTATTGACATCTCTGAAATTCTTACAGAAAGTTCTGAATTATTGTTAAAAGATTATGATAATCTCCACATTACCGGAATCATTGACACCTATGAGGGGGGTCTTGAATTTCTTAAAACTTATGATGATAAGAAAAATCTCATTATATTTTTGGGTTCAAGTTTTGGCAATTTTACACCTAAAGATGGCCATAGATTTTTACAAAAAATTCACTCTACGATGAAGTCTGATGATCTTTTTTTGATTGGATTGGATCTAGTAAAGGATAAAGAGATTTTAGAATCAGCATATGATGATTCACAAGGCATTACTGCTAAATTCAATCTTAATGTTCTTTCACGAATCAATGACGAGCTTGATGCTGATTTTGATTTGGATAATTTTTCACATCATGCGGTTTACAATGATAAAGATCAAAGAATTGAGATGTATCTGCAATCTTTGGTAAATCAATCGGTAATCATATCCAAATCCAATCTAACTTTGCATTTAGAAAAAGATGAATTGATTCATACTGAATATTCTCATAAATACAGACTTACTCAGATTCAAGATTTTCTAACTAAAACTGGTTTTAAAATTAAACATACATGGTTGGATGATAAAAAACATTTTTCATTAACACTTGTTTCAAAAAATTAATAGTCTTCTGCGCATCTAAATCCTGAAAACAACCATCTTTCATCTAATCTGAAAAAATTCCTATAACTTCCTCTGATAGACATTGATGGTGTTGCAAATGATCCTCCTCTCAGAACTTTTTGATTAGTAAACCATTTATCGTTGTATTCATCAAATCCTGATTTGAATCCAGGATACCCTACAAATTCCGATGATGTCCATTCCCAAACATCTCCTATCATTTGATGACACCCTGATGGACTGACTCCTTTTGGAAAAACACCTACATCTGCACATCCCCAATTGTAAGATTCAAGTAAATTACACTTCCCTGCTGATGGTGAATCGTTTCCCCAAGGATAGATTGCTTTTTCCTCCTTTTCTTCGTTCCAG
Organism: Candidatus Nitrosopumilus sp.; assembly: GCA_013002265.1. GTDB lineage: Archaea > Thermoproteota > Nitrososphaeria > Nitrososphaerales > Nitrosopumilaceae > Nitrosopumilus. Next base: position 6,524 of record JABDKK010000128.1, read on the forward strand.
CAAGCTGCTTTTTCCCATTCTGCTTCGGTTGGCAATCTTTTTCCTGCCCATTTACAATAAGCATCTGCTTCATAATAGCTGACGTGACAGACTGGTTCATTTGGATTAATTTTTCTTATCCCTAGAAAGTCCCTAACATGCCATTGACCCTCAATTTTTTCCCAATACATTGGGGCTTTCCAATTATTACTTTTTACCTTCTCCCATCCATCTGACAACCAATACCTGTATGTCTCATACCCTCCATCTTCGACAAATTTTAGATATTCTTCATTTGTGATTGGAAACACGTCTATTTTGAAATCATTTAGGTAAACTTTGTGTTCTGGTGCTTCGATATCATAGCAAAACTCACTTCCATTATACCCCATTGTGTAAATCCCACCTTTGATCAAAACTGATTTTTTCTCAACATGTTTTTGTCTTGGAATTGAATTTTTTGTTACTGGCTTGTATTGTTCTGCTAGCAGATGTTGTAAATCATATACTAGGAGTTCTTGGTGTTGGCATTCATGATGAAAACCCATGACGATTAGTCTTTTTGCTTCATCACTGAGCGATTGAGATTCAATAAAGCGCTCCACTCTTTGATTAATTGTATTAAAGTATTGGAATATTTGATCAACTGTTGGTCTTGAAACCACCCCTCGTAATCCTTTGTCATGTGGCACACCAAATTGTTGATAATACGAATTTAGGTACTCTGAAAATTCTTTAGAATAAAATTCATAGTTTTTATCTAATTTGCTCATTATTGCCTCATAAATCCAACTCACATGACCAATGTGCCACTTTGGTGGGCTCATATAAGATGCAGTTTGAACAACATAGTCATCTTTCTCTAAAGTCTTTACAAGCTGCAGTGTTCTGTTTCTAGTTTCTCTAAATGACTCTAGTAACGATTTACCCTCTTCTAATTGTGGATTGCTTGTCATTGAGTACAATTTGTTTTTTCCACTATTATATCTGACCCTTGAAAATTGGAAAAATCAAACCATTTTTTGAAGATGTTGCAAAATGATTTTTGATGGAAATTAAATTATTGATTTGAATCTTAAATTTTCTAATATCCTCTGGCAAAAATAGGCACTGATACACTTTGTTCTTTACAATAGATGCATTTTTTATTCGTACCTTTGCTATCAAATGGAATTACTCTAATTTCTGCACCCGTTTCTTCTTTAATTTTCTCTTCACACTCTGATTTTCCACACCATGCAGAATTGAAGAATCCTCCTTTTTCTATTTTTGATTTAAATTCATCATAATCTGAAATGTCTATTGTGTTTTCATCTGCTTTGATTTTTGCATTTTTGAGCATATCTAATTGAATCTCATTTAGAATTGATGGAATTTTTTCAATTTCTGAAAATTCTAGGTTTGTTTTTTCACGATTGTGCCTCTTGGCAATTACCATGCTTTCTTTTTCAATGTCTTTTGGACCTATTTCGATTCGTAATGGCACCCCTTTTAATTCCCAATCGTTGAATTTGAAACCTGGTGATAACTCCTCTCTCTCATCAATATGGATTCTGATGTTAATAGACTCCAAAAATGCTTTGATCTCATGTACTTTGGCTAGAACTTTTTCTTTACCGTCACCATTTTTGTAAATTGGCACAATTACTACCTGTGTTGGAGCAACTTTAGGTGGCAAAACCAACCCTTTGTCATCTCCATGAACCATGATCATTGCCCCTATCAATCTCCAAGAAACCCCCCAGGAAGTTTGCCATGCAAAATGTTCTACATTGTCCTTGTCAGCAAATTTTACTTCAAAAGGTTTTGAGAAATTTTGTCCTAGAAAATGAGATGTTCCCATTTGCAATGCTTTCCCATCTGGCATAATTGATTCCATTGTAGTTGTATATACTGCGCCGACAAACTTTTCTTTTTCACTCTTTTTACCAGTAACTACTGGAATTGCAAGTTCTTCTTCTACGGTATTTTTGTAAATTTCTAGAATCTTAGTTACTTCCTTCTCTGCTTCTTCTTGCGTACTGTGAACTGTATGTCCTTCTTGCCACAAAAATTCAGATGTTCTAAGAAATGGTTTTGTTGCTTTAATTTCAGCTCTTAGTGCCGTATTCCAGAAATTAATTTTTAATGGTAAATCTCTCCAGCTTTGAATCCACTTTGAATAAAGCGTGTATGCTAATGTTTCAGATGTGGGTCTTAACGCTAATCTGTCTCCGACTTCATTAGTTCCAGAATGTGTAACCCAAAATACTTCGGGATTAAATCCTGCAAAATGTTTTTGTTCTTTTCCTAAGAGTGATTCTGGAATTAAAA
>JABDKK010000138.1 GCA_013002265.1 Candidatus Nitrosopumilus sp.
GTGTGCCATCACCTTCCAATACACGTCTCTTAAAATCATCACCCATTAACTCAGAGATTTTTGCAAATGCGTCAATAAGAGAAGAAGCTGAAATTTCAGTCTTTTTTTCTCCTCCACTTTGGTTCAATACAGAAGGTATTGTAAATATTATATTTGCCATTAGTTTACTACCGCCGATATTTCAGATATGTCTGCTTTCATTACGTCAGGTTTTTTCAAAACTTCCATGATTGATTCTGTTGCTTTAAGACCATTCCCAGTTACATAACATACTACTTTTTCATTTGCATCAATCTTTCCTTGTTCTACCATTTTTTGAAGAACCGATATTGAGACTCCGCCTGCAGGCTCTGTAAATATTCCTTCAGTTTGTGCAAGTAATAAAATTGCGTCAAGGATTTCATTATTATTGCATTCTTCTGCAAATCCATTGTATTGAGCTAAACGTTTGAGAACATATCTTCCATCACCAGGATCACCAATGGCCTAACTTTTTGCAACAGTATCAGGATTTTCAACTGGGATGACTTCTTTTGAATTTTTCTTGAATGCATCAACAATTGGTGCGCATCCATGTGGTTGTGCTGCAATCATATGCATATTAGAAACATCATCAAGTAATGAAACATTTTGGAGTTCTTCAAATCCTTTGCAAATTGCATTAAGCATTGCACCACTTCCTACTGGAATTATTAACTGATCTGGTACTTTCCAATCAAGTTGTTCGGCAACTTCAAATGAAAATGTTTTAGAGCCTTCTACATAGTGAGAACGCATGTTAATGTTTACTATTCCAATTCCTTTACTATCACCAATTTGTGCAGCAATTCTATTTGCATCATCATATGTTCCATCAACTGCGATATAGTTTGCACCATAAGATAATGCCTGAGCTATTTTTGCCATCTCAATGTTGCTAGGTGCAAATACATGACACGGAAATCCCCCCTTTGCAGCGTGTGCTGCAGTTGCCGATGCCAAATTACCAGTTGATGCGCAACCAACAGCTGACAATCCAAACTCCTTTGCCTTTGATACTGCAACACCTGCAGGTCGGTCTTTAAATGAAAATGTAGGATTTACAGAATCATTTTTGATGTAGAGATTGTTTAGTCCAAGTTTCTTTCCAAGATTCTCAGCCTTAGTCAGTGGCGTCATTCCTGCATCTATACTTACAATGTTTGATTTGCTCTCTACTGGAAGTAATTCAAAGTATCTCCAGTACGAGTGCTCACGATTAGAAAAAGTATCTTTGTTTATTGCAGGAAAGTCATATTTTACATCTAGTGGTCCAAAGCACTCATCGCAGATATACTTGAAACCGTTTTCGTAGTCTTTTTTACATTCCCTGCATTGCAGTGAGGTTCTAGCCAAGATCAATCATTCCTGTTAAAGTATACATAAAAAATCCTAATATCAAGTTAAGTGGTACTTAATTTTAAGTATTAAAAAATATAATGAAAATTTTTGTATTTATTAGAAAAATCACAGAGCAGTATGAATTTTTTTTAGAAAAATAAAGAAAAACGCAGATTTTTGCTAATTTTTCATTTATGAGCAAGGTTTTTAGTGATTTTTTAAAAGATGAATAACATGAAAAAAGGCGCAATTGTTGGAATTGCAGCAGGGATTGGAATTTTTGCAGTTATTTTTGCTATTGTGTTATCATCAATGGGGGAATCAAATGTGCATGAAGTTGAAGACACGTTGGACAGAGAAGTGGTTCCGGAAGAAGAGATAACACCAGAAATTCAAGAAAAATTAGACGAGGTTGAAAAAATTAACTTAGAAGAGGAATACTCACCAAAGCCAAGAGAATGGATTACATCAGGACCATTTCAGATTGATCGTAGTGAATATGTTTTAGGTGAAAAAATCTTCCTAGTAATTGGAGGGCTAAATTCTCAAGAGAAAGGACAGATAGCATTCTTGAGACCACTCAATGAGACCCATTATTCTGTTTATCAAACAATTCCATTTGATGGTGCAAAGAAAAACGCGTTCAATTACTACATAGAACCTTCACTTTCAAAAGCAAATGAAATATGCTCAATGGATGACATTGTAGGTACATGGACAGTTGTGTTCAGAGGAACAGACTATGAGAATTTGAAATTCAAGATTACAGATAAGATTCTTCCAGGTGTGGAAGATAATTACATGAAACCTGTTTGTTAATTATTTCTCCAAGTTATTATGAAAACAAACGCGTTCACCTAAATGACAAGCAGGACCTGATGGTTCTACAAGATAGATAATTGCATCAGAATCACAGTCAATAAGAATATCTTTTATTTTTTGGGTGTTGCCAGACTCTTCCCCTTTCATCCAAAGTTTGTTACGTGAACGGCTCCAAAACCAAGAGTTACCAGTCTTTTTTGCAAGCTCCAATGATTCTTTGTTTGCATATGCCAAAGTAAGAACATCTTTTGTATTTGCATCTTGGACAATTACTGGTACTAGACCTCCACTCTTCTCAAAATCTATATCATCAATGGTTTTGTTCATTGCATTTGTTCATTATTGATATATTATAATCTTACAGCGATTTTTTGCTCCTTAAGATAGGATTTTACGCCTTGAACTCCTTGAGTTTCATAGTGAAAAATAGATGCAGCTAGTGCAGCATCAACATTTGATTCCGTAAATATTTCCACCATATGCTCAGGCTTTCCGCATCCACCTGATGCAATTACAGGAATAGAAACAGATTCCACAATTGTTTTTGTAAGTATTATATCATAGCCGTCTTTTGTTCCATCTTTATCAATGCTAGTGAGTAGAATCTCACCTGCCCCCAGTTTTTCTGCTTTTTTTGCCCATTTTATAGCATCTATTCCAGTTCCTTGCTTACCACCAAAAATGAAAACTTCAAACCAGAATTTTTTTTCACCATCAGAAATCACATTAACATCTTCTTTGAGTTCATAATTTCTTTTAGCATCAATTGCAACTACCACACATTGTCTTCCAAATAATTCCATAAATTCAGTAATTACTTTAGGATTCTTAATAGCTCCCGTATTGATTCCTACTTTATCAGCACCATAAAGTAAAATGTTTCTAGCATCATTTAGGGATTTTACCCCGCCACCAACAGTAAATGGAATATCAATTACAGATGCTACCTTTCTTACCAATTCTTTAATCGTCTTTCGTTGCTCATCAGACGCAGTAATATCTAAAAATACCAATTCATCTGCACCCTCCTTGCTATATTTTTCAGCTAGCTCTACAGGATCACCAGCGTCTTTAATGGATTCAAAATTTAGTCCTTTCACAACTCTACCATTTTTTACATCAAGACACGGAATGATTCTCTTTGTTAATGTCATGCTATTTTCTTTGCCTCCTGAATTGAGATTTTATTTTCATAGAGTGCTTTTCCTAATATTACACCAAATGCATTTTTTTCTTTTACATCTTTTACATCATCAACATTTGAAATTCCACCACTAGCAATTACATTTGCATTTTGTAAATTACAAGCCTGCTCTAGATATTCCATATCAGGTCCTTGCATAGTTCCATCACGATTAACATTTGTAAGTAAGAATTCTGTGAATCCCATTTCTAGAAATTCTTTAATCGAATCAATTAATTTAATTCCAGTTCTATCTTGCCATCCATGAATTACAATTTCACCATCTTTATGATCAACTGAAATAACAATTTTTTTAGAACCTAAGGAAGAAAGTAATTTTTTCAATAGTTCTTTATCCTTAAAGGCCAGCGTTCCAATAACTATTCTATTTGAAATTTTTGTAATTTCCATAATCAAAGATTCTGTGCGAAGACCACCGGCAACTTCAACAGGAATAGACACTTCTTTGAGAATCTTCTTGATCGTTTCTAAATTAGAGCCTAGCCCCAACGTAGCATCCAAATCTACAATATGCAGCATATCAGCTCCATTTTCTTCCCATCTCTTTGCAATTTCTATAGGATTGTTGTTGTAGACGGTTTTTTGTTTAGGATCACCCCTGTAGAGTCTGACTACTTGCCCACTCATTAGATCAATTGCAGGAATTATTTTCATCTTTTACACACATCAAGAAAATTCTTAATCATTATTTTTCCAACTGACCCTGATTTTTCGGGATGAAATTGAGTTCCAATAAAATTGTCTTGTTCAACTACTGCTGGAACTTTGATTCCATAATCAGATTCAGCAGTAATTACATCATTTGAATCCGGTTTTACTCTATAGGAATGAACAAAATAAACCCATGAGCCGTTATCTACTCCTTCTAAAATTTTTCCTGCTTTTTTTATTTCAAGATCATTCCATCCCATATGAGGAACTTTAAGTGATGATGGCAAAACAATCACTTCGCCATTAATAACATTCAAACCCTTTTCCTTTCCTTCCTCACTTTTCTCAAAGAACATCTCCATTCCAAGACAAATTCCAAGCACTGGAGTAGTATCTTTTACAAAATCTTTAAAGTCTGTTTTTGATGATTTTGTAATACTTTTAATTGCAGGATCAAAGTTTCCAACTCCAGGCAATAACAATCCAGAATAATCATTTGGCATGTTAAAATCATTAATTACATCAACAATAGCTCCTGCTTTTTCCAAAGAGTTTTTCAAGCTGAAAATATTCCCAGCACCATAATCAAAAATTGCTAGTTTGACCATTACATCGAACCTTTTGTACTTGGAATTCCTTTTTGTTTTTTATCTAGTGAAGATGCATTTCTAAATGCCACTGCAAGTGATTTTATGGCTGATTCTACCTTGTGATGATCATTATCTCCATACTTTACAGTAAGGTGTACGCAACAATTCAGATTTTGAAGTAGTGATTGGAAAAAGTGTTCTAGATCTTCTTTTGATATTCCTTCTATCTTACTTCGTTTAACTAATAAAGTTAATTTCCAAAACGGTCGTTTAACTAAATCAATTGATGCCTCAGCTAGTGATTCATCCATTGGAACTGCGGCATAGCTAAATCTTGTAATCCCACTTCTGCCACTTAGTGCTTTATCAACTGCTTGTCCTATCGAAATCGCAGTATCCTCAATTAGGTGGTGTTCTATACCATCATTTGATTTGGCATTTACCTTAAGATCCATCATACTGTGTTTTCCAAATGAAACAATCAGGTGATCTAGAAAATTTATACCAGTTTTGATGGATGTTTTTCCTGTTCCGTCTAAATTTACCGAAATTTGGACATTAGTTTCCTTTGTTACGCGTTTGATTGATGCCTTTCTTGGTTTCATATTTATCTCAGATTATGTAACTGAACTATTCTAAATTTAATACCTTTGGAAGATTATGAATAGAATCAAGTGCCAAAATTGCACCGTTGTGCTCAAATAATTCTAGTTTTTCTTGGGGATCTTTACTGGTTCCTATAATTCCACAAAATATGGTTTTGTATCCTTGCTCAGTTGCTTTTTTTGCCATAATAAAATCCTCCATTGAATCACCAACATAAAGACAAAATTTGCTGTTCATTCCTTTAATTGAATCAACAAGGGATTTTGGATTGGGTTTTGCAAGTTCTCTAGGTTCATCTTCTAAGAATGCAGAGTTTTTTAAATCAAATTTAGTCAATAGTTTACCTAAAGAATGATTAACTGATTCTTTTCCCCTTCCGGTAACCATTGAAATTTTGGAATTGAATTTTTTATCAAGTTTTTCAAATAGTACATCATTTAAAATCACTTTATCATTATCAATTAATCCAGTTTCGCTAAAATTTGATTTTGATTTGAATAGTTTCTCATATAGTTTAGGACCATAGAAAAGCTGATCAAATATTTTGTAAAGAGGATTTTCATGATGTGTGCCAGGATAAGATAATTTATTTTTTATTTCTGAAATGTCAACTTTGTTTTCAATAAATTTTTCAACAGATACAATTCCTGTGAAATCAGAATTTTTTATCACACCCCAGATAAAAGATGTTTGATCCTGATTCAATTTTGTTGCTGCAACCAGAGAAATAATTGATGCGTATGTAAGATCAACTTCATCATTAAATCCCCCTGTAGATTTGAATCCTTCAATAATTTTAAAATCAATATCTATCGCATCATTAATTTTTGCAATATTTTGTAAAACGTATCTAGTCGTCTGAATAATTGCAAGATCATAAGATTTTGTAATATCAATTAAAACACCATCACAGTCAAAAATTATTGAATCAACATCATTAATCAAACTAATTTTAGAATCATCTATGTAGATTCCTTCAGATTTTTTTTCCAAAGTCATCCCAATAAATCACGAATAGCTAGTAAAAATTTTGAATTCATTTCCTTAGTACCAATTGTAACTCTAAGACAGCCAGTGTTTTTTCCTATTTTTCCCAAATTTCTAATTGAAATTCCTTGTTCAGCTAGCGCAGAATAGATTCGTTTGTAGGCCCCTTTGGCATCAAATAATACAAAATTAGCCTTTGAATCAAAGACTTCAAAATCATCATATTTTTTGAGATTCTCGATAATTCTTTTACGCTCAATTTTGATTTGATTTACTGAATCTTTCATGGATTTTGATTTTTGCAATGCTAAAATTCCAGATTCAATGGTAATAGTACTAAGTGGATACGGATACTGCAAGACATTCATGAAAACATTTGTGAATTTTTTATTTGCAACAAAATACCCTAGTCTAAGACCTGCTAAACCAAATGATTTTGAAAGTGTTTGGACTACAATCAAGTTTTCGTGAGTTTTAACCATGTTTGCAATAGAGTAATCACCAAATTCCCCATAGGCCTCATCAATAATTACAAGGCCATTAAAAGATTTTACAAGTTTTTGCAACTCATTTTTTGAAAATTGAAAACCAGTTGGATTGTTAGGAGAATCTAAATACAAAATATCTGCATTGCTTGATTCTTTTTGAAAATCTTTAATGTCTAATTTCATTTCATTTGAAAATGGTATTGCAATTAACGGAATAGAGTATAATTTACAACGTTCCTCAAAGAATCCAAATGTAGGATTAGAGGTCAATACCTTGGTAGTTTTTGTTGCAAAATTTGATAATATTAAATCCAAAATTTGATCAGATCCATTTCCAACTCCAATCATTGAAGCAGGAATTTTTGTAAATTTTGAAATCATCTGAATCAATCTCTCAACTCCACCTAATGGATATTCTCTCACATCAGAATTTTTTCTAGCTGCTGCTATGATGTCATTTTGGAATTGTTTTGGAATCACATAATTTTCATTTGAATCAAGTTTTACTGCATCTTGAAGGAACTCTGGTTTTTGATACCCACCAATGGAAGAAAACATGTCTATTTTTTCTTCAAACCAATTTTTTTTCATTGTACTCTACCTCTTACTGCCTCAAAGTGATTTGGAAGTCCTTCTGCATTTGTTAATATTTTTAGATGTTTTGAGATTTTGGCTATTGATGACTTTGATGTTGATATCTCAGATTTTATTTTAATAAAATCAAATACAGATAATGAGCCTCGTGTTTTGCCAAATCCATTTGTTGGAAGAATGTGATTTGAGCCTAGAAGATAGTCACTTGCCGATGATGGTGTGTAATCTCCTAGTAAAATTAATCCTGATGAAGTAATTTGAGATGAGATTGATTCAGGATTCTTTGTCATAATTTGCAAATGCTCAGGGGCTAAAATGTTTGCAAGTTTAATCATATCGGCCTTGGTTTTACAAATAGCAATAAATCCATTATTTTTTAAACTTGATTTTACAATAGTGTTTCTATCAATTTTTGAGATTAGTTTAGAGATATTTTCATTTACTGATTTTGCAAGTTTTTCAGAGGTTGTAATCAAATAACAGAATGTATCTTTGCTGTGTTCTGCTTGGGATATTAGATCTAATGCAACATAATTTGAATTTGCAGATTCATCTGCAATAATTCCCAATTCGGTTGGTCCTGCAAGCATATCAATTGCCGTTTTGTCACTAGACAAAAATTTTGCAGCAGTTACAAATGATCCGCCAGGACCAACAATTTTATCAACTTTTTTGATGGATTTTGTTCCATTTGATAGGGCCGCAATAGATTGCACACCTCCTGTTTTGTAAATTTCATTAGCTCCACAAACATCAGCAGCAACAGTTGTTAGAGGATCAATTTTTCCATCAGAATTAGGCGGGGACACAACGACAATTCTTTTTACACCTGCAGCTTTTGCCGGTACAACAGACATTATTACAGAACTTGGATATTTTGCCAATCCGCCAGGAATATAGCACCCTACACTCTGAATTGGAATGAATTTTTTTGAGATTTTTATTCCATTATTAGAAATAGTTTTAGTTTTTAGTATTGATTTTAGCATTGATTCAGTTTTTTCAAGTTTATCTCTGGCTATGCGTAATGCAGCAATTTCAGGTTTTGAAATTTTTGAGTACGCATTTTTTATTTCCGTTTTAGATACTTGTAATGAAGAAATTTTTGCGCCTGTAAATTTTTTTTCATATTTTCGAATTGCAACATCCCCATTTTTTTGAACGTCTTTGATAATGGAATCAACTAATTTTTTGTTTTTTTGAGGCTGTTTTGGAATGACTTTGGCTGTAAATTTTTCAACATTGTTTACTTTGGTAATTCTCATCAATTTTCTTCGTCACGCTTAATCTCCTCAAGTTCAAGTATTTGACGTGGTTCGTGAACAACTAGTCCCTGAGCAATCTTCCTTAGTTTGGGTATTAGTTTGTGAAATTCTTCTTTTTTTATGACAGTATTTACTCCAAACCATCCTTGTTCACTAAGTGGGCTTACTGTGGGCTTTTTGAGTGAGGGCATCTGTGTTAGGAGTTTCTTTAGATTCTTTTCTTCAACATTGAGATAAATGTGCAAATATTTTCTGCCATGTACCGCACCTCTCATTAGAGTTACAATATCAAAGATTTTCTCACGTTTTTTAGAATCCTTTAATGATCTTTTATTGACAATCAAATGCGCAGTAGATGTTAGTACCTCATCGACGATTTTTAATTTATTTTGCTTAAGAGTGGTCCCTGTTTCAGTTACATCCATGATGGCATCAACATCTTCAGGGGGTTTTGCCTCAGTTGCACCAAAGGATAAATGGATTTGGACATCTTTGTTAGTTCCTAATCTTACCCAAGGTGTTACAATTAAGGGATCTTTTGAGCCATAATATTTTTTGTAAGATTTTGATTGTTTGATAAATTTTGAAGCAGTTGTAAGGTATTCAGATGATATTCTAAGAGTCTTTTTCTTTTTGCCATAATCTGCAATCATTTCATCAAGGTTTTTGTAATGATATTCATCTGGAAAAGCTACCACCAACCTAATTTTACCATACTCTAAATCCAAAATGGGTTCAACATCAGAGTTTGTTTCTCCAACCCAATCTTTTCCAGTAATTCCAACATCATACAATCCCTCTGCTACCAATGTTGGGATCTCTTGTGGTCGAAGCATCTTTACAATAATTTTTGGATCATCAAGATAAACACGGTAAGTTCTATCCTTTCTGTTAACCTTAGTCCAAGATTTTTCTAGTATTTTGAAAGTAGCTGCTTCTAAACTTCCTTTAGGAATAGCAAATTTTACATCAGACATTTGCAATTTTTTTACTTTTTAGGTATATAATAGCATGTTTAAATTTGCTCGAGTAATTCTTTGGCTCTATCAAGTGAAATTTTCTTTTCTTCAATCATTTTTTTAACAATTTCATCTATCTGCTCAGGAGTAGCTCCTGCAGCTGCTGCGAGATTTCTTGCATGCAGACGCATGTGGCCTTTTTGAATGCCCTCAGTAGATAGAGCTCTTATTGCACTGTAATTTTGTGCCAATCCAGTTGCAGTAAGCACATATGCTAGTTCTTGAGCAGTTGATACTCCTAAAATCTTTGAGCAGACTTTGGCTACGGGATGAACATTAGCAATCCCTCCAACTATACCTACAGAAAGAGGAATCTCCAATTCACCAACTAAATTTCCTTGTTTGTCTTTGCTCCATTTACTTAGTGAGCGATATTTTCCAGATTTGGCTGCATATGCATTTGCAGCAGCTTCAATTGCCCTACTATCTTGACCTACTGCATTTGCAGCAGCTATAACTCCGTTCATTATTCCTTTGTTATGAGTAACGGCTCTATACACATCATTATCTGCAAACTCAAAGGCCAAAATAATATTGTCAACTACTTGTTCTCCTCCAACTGTTTCTTTTTCAAATATTGCCTTTGCTTTTGCAATTCTTTGGGTAGAATAGTTTGATAATATTCTTAGTAGAGTTTTCCCACCAGTAATTTTTTCAATCAATGGAGATACTGCTTCACACATTGTGTTTGTAACGTTTGCGCCCATTGCATCTCCAACATCAATTAATAATTCAACAATTAGCATTTTACCAGCAGGAGTATCAATTTCTTTACAAAAGACTTCTTTGGCACCCTTGCCCATTTTTGATAAAGTATTGCTTTTAGAATTTGCCAGAGCTATAACTTCTGTTGATGA
>JABDKK010000014.1 GCA_013002265.1 Candidatus Nitrosopumilus sp.
ATGGTAAATGATCACACATCTAATTGCTATTTGCACAAAAGATAACTTTTAAGATAGTCTTATTTTCTAAAAATAATGTCTGAATTGTTGGGTGTGATAATTAATGGCTGATGGTAAATTTGCAACTTCGATATCATGCATGGATGGAAGGATACAGTTTCCAATAGGAAATTGGATAAAAGAAAACCATTCAGTTGATTATGTTGATACGATTACCGAGCCAGGTGTTGAAAAATTGATTGTAAATAATTCAGGCCTGGATTCCATTAAAGCAAAGATAGGAATTTCCATTAATGCCCATAAATCGTCCTTGATTGTGGTTTCTGCTCATTATGATTGTGCAGGAAATCCAGTTTCTGATGAGGAACACATTTTGCAAGTTAAAGAAAGTGTAAAAATAATAGACTCTTGGAATTTAGGCGTTAAAGTTATCGGAGTTTGGGTTGATAACTCTTGGAATGTAAATCTTCTTTGATTCGATGTAAATCTCATTATATTCCAGATCTATCAATATCCAAATTAGTATGAACGAAAAACTAGCAAAGTTTTCAAAGACTGCTGGTCCTGGAATCCTTTTTGCCAGTACTGCAATAGGGGTATCTCATCTTATACAGTCTACTAGGGCAGGAGCAGATTTTGGTTTGATGATTTTAGGATTTGTTATTGTGGTTACATTGCTAAAGTACCCTTTTTTTGAATATGGATCACGCTATGCAAATTCCACCCAAACAAGTATTATTGATGGGTACAAAAAACTAGGAAAACCTGCATTATGGTTGTATTTTCTACTAACCGTTTCTTCAATGTTTTTTGTTACAGGAGCAGTAGGGTTTGTCACGGCTGGATTTTTTGAAAATCTCTTTGGATTAGATTTTCTTGGTGATTGGACAGTAATAATCTTGTTTGCAATGTGCGTCTCAATTCTAGCCATAGGGAAATATCATGTATTGGATAGCCTGATTAAGATAGTTGCAATTGTATTGTTAGTATCCACCGTCTCTGCATTCTTGCTGACATTATGGAATGGACCTGTAAATATGGTGGAAGGATTTGAACCTAGTGAGTTATTTGATGCTGCTGGGATCTTTTTCCTTCTTGCATTAATGGGGTGGATGCCAACTGCCCTTGATCTTTCCAGTTGGAATAGCTTGTGGACCCTTGAGAGAATAAGGCAGACAAATTATAAACCACAATTAAAAGAAACTCTATTTGAATTTAGATTAGCTTACCTTGTAACTGGAATTCTTGCTGTAATGTTTGTTGTACTAGGAACCTTCATTTTTTATGGATCTGGAATTGAATTGCCAAATAACAATTCTCAATTTGCACATAATGTTGTAACTCTTTATACTCATACCATTGGAAACTGGAGTTACATAATCATTGCAGCTTCTGCATTTACTGTAATGTTTGGAACAATTATTGCTGTTTTTGATGGGTATTCAAGATCAATGCAAAGAACAGTCGAATTAATTTTCTCAAAAAATGAATTAACCAAATACCCTAAATTTCACATTTTTTATACTGCCTTTCTTTTTATTTTGGCAATAGGTGCACTTTTAGTAATATTCCATTTTGAGAGTAATTTCAAAGAACTAGTGGACTTTGCCACTGTACTATCCTTTGTTATTGCCCCTATTATTGCAATTTTTAATTTTAGATTAGTTACTGGAAAATTTCTTGATAAAGGGCACCATCCATCGATTCTACTGAAAATTCTAAGTTTTACAGGAATAATTTTCTTAAGCGGGTTTGCAGTGTTCTTTTTAATTACAAAATTTTTATTGTGAAATTTTAGGTACGCCTAACTTCGTATGTGTTCTAAAACTTTCATGATTTAGCAAGTTTTTTTAATAGAATATGGCTAGTATAGTTGAAATCCATGAAACTATCTCCCAAAATGAAAAAAGCACTCAATGATCAAATTGCTCTTGAAGCCTCTGCATCAAACAGCTATCTTGCAATGGCATCCTGGTGTGAAGTTACCGGATATCAAGGATCTGCCAACTACTTTTACGCACAATCTGATGAAGAAAGAACTCACATGCTAAAAATAGTTCATTTTGTAAATTCACTTGGTTCAGCCCCAACAATTCCTGCAATCAAAGCTCCGACAAGTTCTTACAAATCTCTTGAAAATCTAATCAAGACTGCACTAAAAAGCGAGCAAGCAGTAACTGCAGCCATACACAAAATGGTTGAAATATCTCAAAAAGAAAAAGATCATTCCACATATGCATTTTTGGAATGGTTTGTAAATGAGCAAGTACAAGAAGAAACAAAATTTGAAACAATCTTACAAAAATTTGATCTTCTTGGCAGAGACAAGCTAGGAATCAATGAAATTGACAAATATCTTGCATCAGAAGCTGCAGCACCAGAAGCTGATCCAGCAGCATAATTTTTCTAAAATAATTAATATCTCTTTATTTCAAACCTTCACATGACGGTTACTGTAACAAAAAAACCTGGTGGTGTTACGCAACTATTCAATACTGAAACTGGAAGAGTCACTTACAAATGCAAAGCAGAATCAGCTTACATGCTAATTGAGGCATTTGGAGGAATTGTAAAATTTAACAAAAAAGGGGCAATAGCTACTGTTACTGGCCACATCACCGCTCTGGATTTTTGTGATGTTCTAAAAAAAGGACATCCTGAATACAAGCAAGCCCTGTCTGCTATTATTTTATCCCACAAAGAGTTCGCAAAAAATGTCTCTGATAGTCATATGCATGAGATTAATGAACTTGAAAACAAATTATCTGGTCTCTAAGTTTCAAATTTTTCACATTTGCATCCTTTAACAACACATTTTCCAATACCGTCTAAATGAATTGAATTATCGTGATAGCATCCAATTTTTCGATTACTGCATTTCATTGTTTTTGAAAAATTTAATCTTGATTTAATGATTGGCCTCTGGGTGTATCATGTATATTGCCTATATGCAATGCTAATTCCACAACATCTGTTCCGAAATCTTCTCCACAGAACTCACAATGAAATGTATGCTGATTTGACACGTTCAGATATTATTCTGGTATCTTATTAAAAAGTACTGATTATTTTTTTATTTAACCATAAATCATGCAATGCTCGCATTCACAAACTTCCTGCTGTTTTGTTTTCTTCAAACATTTTTTGTGTTGGCCAGCTTGACATTGAACACAAATCTCTTCAAGGTTATCTATACTCGTATATTTTTTAGATTGATCAAATCCAAATCCTCCGTCCTTTGGTCCAACCATACCTATTCATTATTGATCTAGTATTTTTACTTTAATTGATGGATTTTCTAATCGCATCTATCAGATCATTTTTGTATGTCTCAATTATTCCTCTGATGTCAAAAGTATCTACATATCCACCAGCTGATGCACGAGTTGCTTTTAGTAAATAATGCAATGACCCTTCTTCAATTTTTCCAACATAGTAACCATAAAGAAAATCTAATTCGTTTTCACACTTCCAAATTTTTTTAATATTTGGAAATGTCTGTTTAATTTCTATGGGAATTTCTTGAATCCTTCTTTTGATGTATTGATCAAGTGATTTTCTAATTGAAGCATCTCGGAGCATTTCAAATTAATTATCAAAAACTTACTTTTTAGTTCTTATCTTTTTCATCCTTTTTTTCATCATCTGGATTGTCCCACATGTGCATTGTTCCACGAATCATAAATGATCCAACTATTATTGCTACTAATCCTCCAATAATAAACACAAAAAATTTGCCAACGTCTTTGATACTTGCCACTGATGTAGATCTGCTGTCTGTCTAATTATAGATGTCTGGAAAAATTCAATTAGATTCAATAGTAAGATGGAATTTTCCAATCATATGTCTAAAATCAAACAGATTCTAGCTTGGATTGCAATAATTGGAGGTGGAATCGGCTTTTTCTTTTTCTCCCAGTTCATGGCAGAAGTCATGAGATAATTCTAAAAAGTAAACATTGTGGTAATTTGTAGTGATGACAGGAATGATCGATGCTAAAATTAAAGAATTTTTGAGTAATCAAAAACTAGGTTATGTTGCAACAGTAACATCTGATGGAAAGCCGAACCTTTCTCCAAAGGGAACAATAATTGGATGGGATGAAACAAGTTTGGCCTTTGCTGATATTAGA